>JANOSN010000775.1:0-7703 GCA_031415895.1 Polaromonas sp.
CTGACCCACTAGACGCTGTGGGCAACACCACCAAGGCCGTGACCAAAGGCTATGCCATTGGTTCAGCCGGTTTGGCAGCACTGGTATTGTTTGCTGATTACACCCACAAGCTAGAAGCTTATGGCAGCGCCATCAGCTTTGACTTGTCCAACCCGATGGTGATCATTGGTTTGTTCATCGGCGGTTTGATCCCCTACTTGTTTGGCGCTATGGCGATGGAGGCTGTAGGCCGCGCTGCAGGCAGCGTAGTCGTCGAGGTGCGCCGCCAGTTTGCTGACGGCCAGATCATGGCGGGCAAACGCAAGCCAGACTACAGCGCCGCTGTTGACATGCTGACCACCGCTGCCATTAAAGAAATGATGATCCCATCGTTGCTGCCAGTCATCGTTCCCATCATCGTCGGCTTGGCCTTAGGCCCGGCTGCACTAGGCGGCTTGCTGATGGGCACCATCGTGACTGGCTTGTTTGTGGCTATCTCCATGTGTACCGGCGGCGGTGCGTGGGACAACGCTAAAAAGTACATCGAAGACGGCAACCACGGCGGCAAAGGCTCTGATACGCACAAGGCTGCAGTCACTGGTGACACCGTAGGCGACCCCTACAAAGACACCGCTGGCCCCGCTGTGAACCCGTTGATCAAGATCATCAACATCGTTGCGCTGCTGATTGTGCCGTTGATGATGTCGATTCACGGCAAAGCCCCTGCCGTGCCTAGCGCCAGCGTAGTTGCACCTGTGGCAGCAGTCGCTGCCGTAGCTGCCGCTGCTGCAGTTAAGCCCGCCGATGCGTCTGCTATCGCGCCTGCAGCTGGCGCTGCACCTGCACCTGCTGCAGCGGCCGCTTCTGGTGCCGCCGCTGGTAAATCTGACGATGCCATGCTGTTGGCTGCCAAAGCTGCTGCTGATGCTGCATCGGTCAAAGTGGACAACGGCGTAGTGAAGTTTTACTTTGCCTCGGGCAAGTCTGAGCTGCCAGCTGGCGGTAAAGACGCACTCAAAGACATCTTGGCAGGCACAGCGGCAGGCAAAAAAGCCATGGTCAGCGGTTATGTTGACAGCAGTGGCGACCCAGTAAAAAATGCTGAACTGGCCAAACTGCGCGCTTTTGCCGTGCGTGATTTGCTCAAGTCTTCCGGTGTAGCTGACGACAAAGTAGAGCTTAAAAAACCTGAAGACATCAAAGCCGGAGCCACCAGCGCCACTGAAGGCCGTCGTGTAGAGGTGTCGCTGCAGTAAGCTCATCGCCATATCATTCAGCGTAGATTCTGCGCTAGTAGCACACCCAAACCGCGCTGGCTAACCAGCGCGGTTTTTTTATGTTGCTGTTTTCAGCCCTGCAGCCATACATCCCCAGCATCCAAGCCCGCAGGTGCACCCATGGGTTGATCTAACAGCTGTGCCTTTAGCCACGCTGTTGTCACAGCAGCCACATTGCGTTGATGTGTTACCTCAGTAGCCAAGGTACTGGCCTCTCGGCGCATTAAAAAATTGCTTGGAATCACCTTGTCAATGCCCGCAAACGTCAAATGGTCGGCCCCTTGCAAATACAAAAGCGCCTTGCGTCCTGCAGGCAACACGTCATACACCATGCGGCGCGACTCTACGGTTTCGCCGTTGTTGAGAACTTCACCATCCAAGCTGCCAGATACCACCAACATAGGCCGCGTCATGGCTTTGGCATCTAGCCGCGCTTGGGCTGCACTAGCCCCCTTGCCCAACGACGGGCTCATGGCGACAAATGCTTTAATGCGTCTGTCCAGACCGCTCCAGCCGTTGGCTTTCGGGTAGTTTTGTCCTGCCAGCGCCTGCGCAGTGCGCGCACCGTATGAATGCCCCGCCACAGCTAAGCGTTGCAGTGGTACATCAGCCCAGCGACCTTGCTTTGCAGCTACCTTGCGCTGCATCTCGTCGATGGCAAACTTCACATCAGCCACGCGCACCAGCAGTTGCTCGGGCGAATTAGCTTTGCCTAGCGCGCTAAAACCGCCGCGCAGCGCTTCATTGTCGCTGCCTGGGTGCTGCAAGTGCACCACCAGCATGCCTGCTTGCGCCCACGCCTTGCCCCACACATCAGCCCCTGTGCGCCGCCCGCCCATACCGTGCGAGAAAATCACCACACCCTGCACTTTAGTGCCCTCTTGCGGCCAGCGCAGCAGCGCAGGTACGCCGCGGCCACGCTCAGAGTCAGCCCACATTTCGTCTACCAAATTAGCAGGCTCGGGGGTTTGGGCATTGGCTAAACCTAGCCAAGACACTGCTGTAGCCGCCAGGCCCTTGCACAGCAAGCTGCGGCGGCGTATTTTCAGGACTGGCAAAGGGCTGAAAGCATACGGATGTTTTATCATGCTTTTACAACGATTACAGGCAAGGTGTGGTTTACAGTTTTAGAGCTGCCCAGCTGCACATATGCGCTTTTGCTGCATACCAGCGCTCCAAAATCACAAAAAATAGCACTCAGATAAACCAAACCAAAGGCCAAAAGCCTATCAGCTAGCCGCTTCATGCCATAATATGCCCTGACAGGAAACGTGACCGAGTGGCCGAAGGTGCTCCCCTGCTAAGGGAGTATGGGGTGTAGAGCCTCATCGAGGGTTCGAATCCCTCCGTTTCCGCCAAATGACAAGAGCCCTGAAAACTTAAGTTTTCGGGGCTTTTTTTTATTTTGGCTGCAGCTTATGCAGATTAATTTGAAAAACTAACTACTTTTGCGGCTGTACTTTGTACTGCAGGCTAACTTGGCTTCCGGCCAGCGCAGCTGTTAAATCCACGGTTTTGCCCACGTCCAGCACCTGCACTGCGCGCCAGCGCGCGCGCTCTAGGTCACGAAAAGCCACCATCACCGCGATGGCTTTTACTTCAGGCCCCAGCTTCAAGGCCAAGGTTTTTTGCTGGCTTGGCGTCATTAAGAATTCTTCGCGTTGAACCACATCAGCGCCCAAAGTCGCCGCATCTTTTTCGTACAAAGAAAAGAAATCTGCTGCCTCAAAAGTAGCGGCTGATTTCAGGGCAAAAACTCTCACAGTCACTGGCGATGCTCGCTTGCGTGCGTCGGGGTTGGTGTCTGCAGCTGTGGTCACAGCCAATTGCACTGTAGTGATGACTGGTGGGGGCGGTTTGGCACATGCCACTAGCAAGGCTGGCACCGCAAGCGCCATGAGTACACGTTTTAGCCCCTGCCCAATATTCAGACGCAAAGGGTCTAAACCGTCCAAGGTAACAAGGTAAAGCATGGTGTTCCTTCCAGCATAGTTATGAATTGTTAATTTTTAAGAGTATCACAGGCCGGCGCAATTTAGCAAACTAAACCTTCACTTGAAATTTAACCCATGCCAATCGTTATGAGGTGAATTCCATGATTTATCTGTGGAGATAGAGCTGTTATCTAAGAGGCACCATGCTCAGTACCGCATCCGTTGAAGAACTGCTAAACCCAATCAGTGAGTCGCTGCCCAGCGGTGACGATCTTGAGTACGATCCAGCCTATATGGCGCTGGAAGCCGCCGCGCAGCCCAAAGCTGAGCAGCAGTTTGGCGACACAGTAATAGCCGCCGTCGAGCCTGAATGGCGCAGTTTGATCAGTGATGCCACCGGTTTATTGCAGCGCAGCAAAGACTTGCGCGTTGCCGTGTTGTCGCTTAGGGCAGCCACCCGCACCCAAGGTATTCAAGGTTTAGCCTTGGGTTTGTCGCTTATCAATGAGCTGACAGAAAAGTTTTGGGACACTGTCCACCCTCAATTGGATGCTGAAGATGCATTAGACCCCACCATGCGGCTTAACGCGTTGGCACCCATGTCGGACACCAACATGGTTTTGCGCGATGTCTACGATTGTCACGTTGGTACATCGCGCAATGTAGGCCCCATACGTGTGCGCGACGTGGCTATAGCCCAAGGCAAGCTAGCCGCCACTAGCGCAGACCCCAGCTATTCAGCAGCGCAAATAGAAGGCGGCTTACAAGATATCCACGCTGCAGACCCCACATTGCTAGAGGCTGCTATCAACACAGCCGCTTTAGTACAAAAACTCCAGTCTTTGATTGCCGAGAAGACCGGCCGTGTGGATGAGCCTGATCTCAAACCGTTGCGCAGCATTACCCATCTACTGCGTCAAACCTATGAAGCCGCTACAGGCAGCGCTACAGTTGAAGACGGCTTAGCTGCTAGCAACGGCGGCGGCGCTGAAGCCAGCGCAGGCGGTGCCGCACGCGGTGAAATTAAAAGCCGCCAAGATGCACTGATATTACTGGATAAAGTCATCAGCTACCTTGAGCGCACCGAGCCAGGCAACCCCGCACCATTGCTAATCAAGCGCGCTAAGCGCTTGGTTGGTGTCAGTTTTATGGACATCATGGCCGACCTTGCGCCAGATGCTGTGAACAGCATTCAAATCGTCACCGGTAAATCGCCAGGCTCTTAAAAATCTCACTTATTTTTAACTTTATACATTTATCACCCAACCGAAGGAAATCACCATGGCCTCAAGCAGTCAAAAATTTGTTGCCCGTAACCGGGCCCCACGCGTACAAATTGAATACGATGTGGAGCTGTACGGCGCACAAAAGAAGGTTCAACTCCCCTTCATCATGGGGGTACTGGCAGATTTGTCAGGCAAACCTAGCGACCCGTTGGCCCCGGTGGGTGATCGCAAGTTTTTAGAATTTGACACCGATAACTTCGACACCCGCATGAAGGCCATGAAGCCGCGTACAGCATTTGCAGTGCCCAACGCCTTAACTGGCGAAGGCGACCTAAAAGTCGACATTACTTTTGAAAGCATGGACGACTTCTCGCCAGCTGCAGTCGCACGTAAGGTAGATTCACTGAACAAGCTACTTGAAGCCCGCACCCAGTTGTCCAACTTGGTCACCTACATGGACGGCAAAGGCGGCGCAGAAGAGCTGCTAGCCAAGGTGATGGAAGACCCGGCCCTGTTGCAAACCTTGGCCAGCAGCAAAAAAGCCGAAGATGCCGCGCCACCTGCAGCCTAAAGCAAATCCACCCATTAAGACAACATCCACAGGAGAACCGACATGGCTGAAAAAATTGTTCAAGAGAGCGCGATTCAAGGCGTAACCTATCAAGGTGGCGACTTTGCTTCACTACTGCAAAAAGAATTTAAACCGCGCAGTAACGAAGCCAAAAGCGCAGTTGAGGCTGCAGTACAAACTTTGGCTCAACAAGCTTTAAGTCAGACCGCTTTGATTGGTAAAGACGTTACCCAATCCATCAATGCAATGATTGCCGCTATTGATGAAAAATTGTCTGCCCAAATCAACCTAATCTTGCACAACGAAGAATTCCAAAAAATTGAAGGCGCTTGGCGTGGTTTGCATTACATGGTTAACAACACCGAATCTGATGAGCACTTGAAGATTCGGGTAATGGACATTTCCAAGCAAGAGCTGGGTAAAACACTCAAGCGTTTCAAAGGTGCTGCCTGGGACCAAAGCCCATTGTTCAAAAAGGTATACGAAGAAGAGTACGGCCAATTTGGTGGCGAGCCTTTTGGCGCCATCGTAGGTGATTACCATTTTGACCAAAGCCCACCAGACGTTGAGATTCTGGGTGAGATGGCAAAAATTGCTGCGTCTGCGCATGCTCCGTTCATTACTGGAGCTGGCCCGTCACTGATGCAAATGGAGTCTTGGCAAGAGTTAGCTAACCCGCGAGATTTGACCAAAATTTTCTCGACACCTGAGTATGCAGGCTGGCGCAGTCTACGTGAATCAGATGATTCCAAATATTTAGGCATGTGCATGCCGCGCTTCCTAGCCCGCACTCCTTACGGCGCTAAGACTAATCCAGTAGAAGAATTTGATTTTGAAGAAGATACTGCTGGTGCAGACCACAGCAAATATGCTTGGGCTAATGCAGCATATGCAATGGCTACTAACATCAACCGATCCTACAAGCAGTACGGCTGGGGCTCCCGCATTCGCGGCATCGAATCTGGCGGCGCGGTAGAAAATCTGCCACTGCACACATTCCCTACCGACGACGGTGGTGTAGATCAAAAGTGCCCCACCGAGATTGCTATCAGCGATCGCCGTGAAGCAGAGCTCTCCAAGGCGGGCCTGCTGTCTCTCATTCACCGTAAGAACTCTGATTTTGCTGCCTTTATCGGTGCCCAGTCACTCAACAAACCTGCTGAGTATGACGACCCAGATGCCACAGCTAATGCCAACCTCGCCGCACGCTTACCCTACTTGTTTGCTTGCAACCGCTTTGCCCACTACCTTAAATGTATCGTGCGCGACAAGATCGGCAGTTTCAAAGAAAAAGACGAAATGCAGCGCTGGCTCAACGCCTGGATCATGAACTATGTAGACGGCGATCCAGTTAACTCATCAGAAACCACCAAAGCACAAAAACCTTTGGCTGCGGCTGAAGTGATTGTGGAAGAGATTGAAGGCAATCCAGGTTACTACAGCAGCAAGTTCTTTTTGCGCCCGCATTACCAGTTGGAAGGCCTCACGGTATCGCTGCGCTTAGTATCTAAACTGCCATCGGGTAAGGCTGGAAGTTAGATAATTTTTGCCACTTTTCAAATAAATTTCCCTGCTAGCGCAGGGAAATTTAAGGTGATTAAATTCTACTAAATTACAATACTGTACCTAAATCATTACGTGCAAGAAAAAACATTTATAGGAACCATCAGACAACTTACGATTAATATCGTCGTGAGAAATTTTCGCCAGCGCTGAGCCAGAACCTGCATCATAGGCGTTGCCGTTAATGTCGACAAAAGATTTCCCGTTTACGCTTTCTACAAAAGAAACGTGTTTGAACCCCATAGCATGACCAACGCGCCAAAGTGCGATATCGCCAGGCTCAAGAAAGTGTCCGTTGTCGCCGATCTCTAAAAGTGGTTGTGGTGGGCCTCGCATAGTCATAGGGTTGGGCCCCTTGTATTGCAAAAGCACACCTGGTGTCTCTTCTCGCATACCCCAGTCTATGGCCTTCAAAGGAGATAGAAGCGGTTCATTCTTTTCACCAAATGGGTTGGGCACTTTTTTTACTAATGCGGCCTGCGCCCAGCACCAATACGCAAACGCCCCACACCATAATTTTCCATACGCGGGATTTAAATGATACAAATCACAGCCCTGAGCATTAGTTTTTACACGGCTTGAAATTTGATCCTCTGCAATTCTAAGAACTGCTTGCCTTAGCGACATTTGGTCAAGCTCTTTGCGCAAAGAAGATTCAATCTCACCATTATCGGATATACGTCTTGCGTGCGGGTCTGCCACAACCATGACTTCTAGTGATCGGATCTGATCCCTACCTCCATCGTCTTTAGCTGTTAATTGTGCAACCCCAGTGTTTGCGCCTGAATTGAGTAATATTTTTCTAATATTTTGACTCTTTTCCCAGACAGTCAGACCACTCATTTTATGGGCGCCTGAGTCATCGGTTACTTTGGCCGTTGTTTGAAAAATTGACTCATCTGTGCTGTCAACATTTAGGCCTTGTCCTGCAACAAGATAAAAGGTTGACTGGCTATTTTGGGGCATAACAAGTAAATTTCTGTTTTTGTCATATCCGCCACTGTCGTTAGGAAATTTTAAAAGATGCGCCATGTAGCCTCCTTGTTTAAAATCAAAGAAATAGTGGTCCTACAGCTCACCCATGCCACTTGGGAGGCACGGATTATCAAAGAACAAAGTTGAACCGCTTGTGATGTGATCCGAATTTTGAAGA
>JANOSN010000776.1:0-1463 GCA_031415895.1 Polaromonas sp.
TTTAGAAATCATAGCGGTCCCTTTAAAAAGCTAAAAGCCACGCACTGCGTGGCTTCTAAGAGTGAAAAACTATTTTTAGAAGCTGTGGCGCATGCCAAAGCTAATGGAGTTGGAATCAGTCCCTGCAGACTTGGTTACTCCACCCAAATAACCGTTGCCACCAGGAGCTGCTTGCGCATTGGCACTGTTGTTCACTTGGGTCAGTACAAAATTTAAATTGGTACGCTTAGACAGCGGGTAGGTGTATGCAACACCATACGACTGCACATCAGCATCAGAGCCGCGCTTGTCGTTCAAACGGTTATAGGCCACAGTGACGGTGCCTGAGCTGCCCAAGTCATAACGCAAGCCGATGTGCATGAGGTCAGCGTCTTGCTTTAGACGCTCCAAAATATTGGCAATCACGGGGGCAGGTACGAGGCCAGCTGCTAAGCCTGCGCCCAAGGCGGGCGCGCTGGCTGCGTTAGGCTCTTGGATACGTGCATACATACCCGACAGGCTGAATGCCCCCATCTTGCCCGATGCACCCAAGACGGTGGTCTTCAGAGACTGGTCACCAGCAGAGTTCTTCTTGGCGTTGTAGCCAAAACCTACACTGTAGGCAGGCGTTTTATAGATGGTGTTGATACCCAACAAGCTGCTGCCAGACGCGGTGGCCGTTTTATCTTCGCCCAAGGCATACATCAAGCTGGCATTGATGCCGCCAGCGACGATACGGTATTGCAAAGCATTGTCTGTACGAATGTCTACGCCACCAGGAACACTGATAACCTGACCTGCCGACAAAGAGCTTTGTGCGTTCATGATGTCAAAAGTAGCCAAGGCTTCAAAGCCAGGGGTGTACTGGCGACCGGCCAAGAACCCACCGAAGGGCGTCACCAAGCCAACGAAGGCTTGGCGGTCAAACAAACGTTGAGTAGCAGGCACGTGGTTAACACCTAAGCTGGGGCCCACAGCGCCGTTCACTGCCGCAGCCACAGCTGGCAACAAGCCTGCCGTAAAACGGTCTGGAATTTGATTGCCAGATGCAGGGCGATTGCCGATAGAACCCGTGTCAATCTCAACACGGCCCTCCAATGTGAATATTGCGCGATAGCCACCGCCTAAATCTTCGTTGCCACGCAGGCCCCAGCGTGAGCCTTCCATGATGCCGCTAGACAAGCTGGTGACGCGGCCTTGTGTGTAGCCCGACACGCTGGTAAAGCCAACGTCGGCTAGGCCGTAAATGGTGACCGAGTCTTGCGCCTGCGCACCTAAACATACCAACGCACCAGCGACTGCAACTAATGATTTTTTCATGATTTACCTAATTAATTTATATTCAATAATGCAGTGTAGTTTGTGTGCGTAACAAAACATATTGGTACTAGCCCGAAGCGGGTAACTCGCTACTAAATATTAATACGGTAAATTTAAAAGCGCGGAGCAATGTAGCTCATGAAAAAAGCCGCTTGCATTACTGC
>JANOSN010000777.1:0-1134 GCA_031415895.1 Polaromonas sp.
CTAAGCCACCTTTAAATTCATTGGAAATATAAGGCCAAACTTATGAACAGCACAAGCACTGAAGCACTAGACCACTACGACAGCAAAATATTGGCCGAACTGCAGCGCGACGCACGCATCAGCATGAGCGAGCTGGGCCGCCGCGTGCACCTTAGTCAACCCGCAGTGACCGAGCGCGTGCGCAAGCTAGAGCTGTCTGGCGTGATCAAGGGCTACCACGCGGTGGTAGACGCGGCGCGCCTAGGCTACGGCATACGCGCCATCGTGCGTGTAGGCCGCTGCGAATATGCCAGCATGATCAAGCGGATCGAAGAAACACCCGAAGTCATTAACGCCTATAACCTGACTGGCGAAGAAAGCTGGATGCTGGAAATTGCAGTGCAAGATGTGCCCCATTTAGATGAGGTGCTAGCCAAATTTTGCCTACTCACCGAAACGTCCACTAGCATCATTTTGAGCGTAGCCCGAGAGCACCACCCGCTGCTGCCCGCCTTGACTGACCGCGCTAAGCCGGTGTTCTCCAAATACGCTGCACGCGACTCTAAACCTGTAAAAAGTAATAAAAAGAGCTTGTAGTCCCAGTATTTATTGCTTAAGCAGCTATTATTTTCATAGTGTTGGCATTAACCGTGAGAAGATCGTGCCATGAGCGACCCTAATTTATTATTGACTGATTTAGCGCTGGTGGCATTAGCTAACACGCTAACTACGCCGCCTTCCAATTGCACATGCTCCATCAGAACCTGTACCGCTTGGGAGAGCCTGTCTGAAGACCGCTGGCCCGCAGCCAACATGCAAAAACTAGGCACACTGCGTGACCCAGATGTGTATGAGCCGACTACTGAAGAGCACCACCCTAACGGCACCCGCTACACATCGCCCGATGCGCCGGTGTCAGCCAAGCACTTCCCGTACAACCGCTGCGATGTGTACCGCTGCACGCCCTGCCAGCGTGTGCTGATGCGCTACACCGAGTTTGGTGGCTATTATGTTGACCACCGCGTGCGCGAGCTGCGCAGCCAATTGGTGGCTAGTTAGTTGAAAAATAGAAGCTGTTGAGAGGCGAAATAGCTGGTTGCCAAAAACGATAAAGTTTTTGGGTACGATGCGGGTATGACCCAAGCTATCACCCAT
>JANOSN010000778.1:0-7110 GCA_031415895.1 Polaromonas sp.
GGTGGCCAATTAGCCTTGGCTGTAGACAGCTTGCTAGGTGTGCAGCGCATAGCACACGCCATGGCGCAGCACGGTGGTGCCAGCGTGTTAGATGTTTTTATGGAAATTGACGTAGGCCAAGCGCGCTGTGGCGTGCCCCCGGGCGATGTTGTGGTGCCATTAGCGCAGGCCATTGCGCAACACCGTAGCTTGCGTTTTGCAGGGCTGCAGGCATACCATGGCGGGGCACAGCATGTGCGCAGTGTGGCCGAGCGGCGCGCTGCCATGGCCGCAGTGCTGCTGGATGTGCAGCGCACTAGGGCAGCGCTGGGTGCAGCAGGTTTTAGCGTACCCTTGGTGACTGGTGCAGGCACAGGCACCTTTGGTTGCGAGGCTAGCAGCGGCGTGTATGGCGAGTTGCAAGCAGGCTCGTATTTGTTTATGGACGCTGATTACGCCAACAACGAGCAAGACCCTGCGCAGCCGCAGTTTGAGCATGCGCTGTTTATCAAATCCCAAGTCATCAGCTGCACCCACACAGCCCAAGACAGCCGTGCCGTGGTGGACGCAGGCCACAAAAGCTATGCAGTAGATTCGGGCATGCCGACAGTGTGGGCAGGCCACCAAGCCGAATGGACTGTAAGCAATGGCGGCGACGAGCACGGTATTTTGCGTGGCAGCCAATTACCCGCGTTGGGTGACACGGTGTGGCTGATTCCGGGCCACTGCGACCCTACTGTTAATTTGCACCAACACATGGTGGGCGTGCGTGGTGGCTTGCAGCATGGCGTGGTAGAGAGCATCATCACAGTCAGCGCGCGTGGCGCTTTGACTTAAAAAATATCGCCACCAGCGCAGGGGCTTAGCTTTGCGCAGCACCAGTGGAGTTTTCCGGCTTTAACTAGCCTCTGCTCTCACTGCAGCTAACGCAATCTCAGCCTTAGAGTAGCCCCAAGCGCTCCATAAAAACAGTAGCCCAATGGCCATGGCCCCCCAGCCTAGCGACTGGCACACCGATATCCACGCATTCGCCTGCGCCGGTTGCTGCAGATAGTGGGCCATGAAGTCAGGGTTTTGTAGCTACGCCAGTGATCAAAATGGTGTGAAATAAATGGGTTTGCGAGAAATATATAAATACACGCCAGCTGGCCGCAGTAGGCCACAGCGGCCAGCTAGCTTGCGGTGCGATAAGGGCACGTTGTAGTTCAGGCATGGCCTTAAAGCTTAATAAAAATACCAGCAGTGCTGAACATAAAAACACCGCAGCCGTCCAATAGGCTGTGCGTCACACGCCAAATAAATCTACACCGTTTTTCGGCGGGGCGACACCTAAGTGCTTGTACGCCGCCAGCGTGGCGATACGCCCACGCGGGGTGCGCTGCAAAAAGCCTTGCTGAATTAAAAATGGCACGATCACATCTTCAATCGTGTCGCGTTCCTCGCCAATGCTGGCGGCAATGTTGTCCAGGCCCACGGGGCCGCCGTCAAAGCGGTGGATGACGCACTCCAGTAGCTTGCGGTCCATGATATCAAAGCCTTGCGGGTCAACGTCCAGCATTTTGAGTGCGAGGTTGGCAATGTCAAGCGTGATGATGCCTTTGCCTTTAACGTCTGCATAGTCGCGCACGCGGCGCAGCAGGCGGTTGGCGATACGCGGTGTGCCGCGCGAACGGCGGGCAATTTCAAAACCGCCTTCTTCGTCAGTCGGCGCTTTCAGCAGCTCGGCACTGCGTTTGACGATACGTGCCAGTTCTTCAGCGCTATAAAACTCTAGCCGCGCCACAATGCCAAAGCGGTCACGCAGTGGGTTAGTCAGCATGCCTGCGCGGGTGGTGGCACCCACCAGTGTGAAGGGCTGCAAATCTAATTTTATAGAACGTGCAGCAGGCCCCTCACCAATCATGATGTCGATTTGATAGTCTTCTAGCGCAGGGTACA
Organism: Polaromonas sp.; assembly: GCA_031415895.1. Classification (GTDB taxonomy): domain Bacteria; phylum Pseudomonadota; class Gammaproteobacteria; order Burkholderiales; family Burkholderiaceae_C; genus JAAFIP01. Next base: position 1,918 of record JANOSN010000778.1, read on the forward strand.
AAATCTCTTCTACAACAGGTGACAAGCGGTGAATCTCGTCAATAAATAAGACATCGTTTTTTTCTAAATTCGTCAGCAGCGCCGCCAAGTCTTTGGGCTTTTCTAGCACCGGCCCGGATGTTTGCCGCAGGTTCACACCCAGCTCATGCGCGATGATGTGGCTGAGTGTCGTTTTGCCCAATCCCGGCGGCCCAAACAGCAGCACATGGTCTAGCGCCTCGCTGCGCTTTTTGGCTGCACCAATAAAAATCTCCAACTGCTCGCGCACCTTGGCCTGGCCCACGTACTCGTCCAGCAGCTTGGGGCGCAGCGCCCGCTCAATAGCTTCTTCTTTGGGCGAATCAGGCGTAGCCGAAATCACGCGGTTGTTTGCGCGCTCAGGCAATGAGAAGTTATCGGTTTGGATCGTCATTCAATTTACTGCTGGGCTTATCAATTCGACATTGGGGAAATAGGTTTGGTATCGCTTTATGTCTCGCGTCATGAGCTTGCAGCGCTGTTGCAAGGACTGCGCACCAATAAAAAAATCTGCTAATACATTACTTTTACTGCCCGCACGCTTGCGATATACGGCATATGCCTGCGAGGCTAAATACAAGGTGTCCCGATCCAGTTCAAGCCAACTTAGTTTGAGCTTGGTGATAACGCGATCCAGTTGAGATCGGCCTTCATACCGTTGCGCTAGCTCGGTATAAATAATTGGGTTGATGCACAGGGTGTGTGTCATGCTGTGCAGGGCCATTTGATCTACAGACCATTCGAACCAATGGGGGTCTCGTTGCAACACATCGACCAGCACATTGGTGTCTACCAGTATTCGTCCCATGGCAGCGTTTAACCGCGGACGAACCGCATAAATTCATCAGTGGTCGCAAAACGCTTGTCAGCTGTGCCGCTAACGGCAAGCAACGCAGCGCGATAAGCTTGCGCGGCCTTTGGCAAAGGCTTTTTAGCAGGCTTCAACACGATTTCACCCTTGTCGTTTACTACAAAATCAACCTGCGCGCCCGTTTTTAATCCAAGCCTGTCACGTAGTGGCTTGGGCAAGGTGATTTGGCCTTTACTGGTTAGTGTGGTCATAGTGAATTCCGCAAGGTAATGCTTGAATTTTACGGTATTACTTTACTCTTTACAAGATCAATTGTCAGAACACAGTCATGCGATCCGCAACTTATTGAACTCAGGCTGAGAAATTATGAATTTAAGTCGCTTTCACTCTACAGCTGTGTCCCGCAACTTTGACAAGGGGGTGGATGCAAGTTTTTTCAAAGCGACACCGACTTCAATTTGAGGATTAGAAGACGGACTCAAGTTCATGCGCTTTTCTTTGCGTTCTATGTTAGTGCGCGCAACGTCAAAAACTTCAAGTAATGATTTATTCAAATCTAAGCTTGGCCCAAAAGTTTCTTCAACAAAAAAGGTGTTGGAGCTTTGGTAGTTGCAGCCAAAAGAGTTGCGGTCTTTGTCTGCTGCAGTCAAGATAATACGGTTGATGTTTTTTAGTGGGTCAATGAATGAGCCCGAATAACAAGCAGATAAAGCCAAAACCACAGGCTTGCCATTTAACTTGCTCAGCCAATTTCCCAGGTCATAGGCGCTAACCGGTTGGTAATCTTGATTGCCAGCGTTGACGGCCAAAATTCCTTTGTTGCCGTGGGAAGTAAACAGCAGCACTATTTTGTCTTGTGGCCTTGCTAAGCGGCTCAATTCGTTGATGACTTGCTCAATATTCTCGCGCGTAGCATAAGGAAAATCTGCGTCTTGCCCTACTACTGGGTTGGATAGTTTAAAAACGACGGCATTCGGGTCCATGCTGAGCACAGCTTTACTGGCCAGCAGCACATCTTGCCGAAACGCCTTCGACTGCGCATGCATGGCAAACCCAGCATACAAGATGCGCGGTTCTTTGCTGGCTTCTATTTGTTGCTTAGCTTGCGCTACTTGTTTCGAGAGATTGCTGTCACTGAGCAACTTATTTTCTTTTTGATATGGCGATGCAGCGCAACCCACCAACACCACTGACAAACTGACAATTAGGTACCTGAGACTGTTATAAAAATTCATATCACCCTTTCGTTAAACTATTTAGCCAAAGCTTTAAGCGCTAGCTTAATCCCTTCACTCACTCCGCAGTCCTGCGGCAGTGCCTTCAGCGCCAACGCCGCGTCGCGGTCGCTGTAGCCCAGCGCGATCAGGGCTTGCAAAATATCGGCTTGGTTGTCGTTGGCAGCGCTGGTGGGCATGCCAATGTCGGCACCCAGCTTGCCTTTGAGTTCTAGCATTAACCGCTCGGCGGTTTTTTTGCCGACGCCGGGAATTTTGGTCAGGCGGTTAGCGTCTTGCAGGGTGACGGCTTGGGCTAGCTCGCCTACGCTCATGCCGCTCAATACGCCCAGCGCCATCTTGGGGCCAACGCCAGATATTTTGATGAGCTGGCGAAAGGTGATGCGTTCTTGTGCGGTGCCAAAGCCAAACAAAATTTGCGCGTCTTCACGCACCACAAAGTGGGTGAGCAGGCTGACCTTGTCGCCTAGGCTGGGTAGGTTGTAAAACGTGCTCATAGGCACGTCCACCTCGTAGCCTACGCCACCGCAGTCCACAATGATTTGGGGCGGATTTTTTTCGGCTAAGGTGCCGGTAAGTTTGCCAATCATGGGTGTTTTGCTGCCGTTGTAGTGTTGTGTGTTGCAGTTTTAGCTAAGATGGTAGCTTCTAACAGGATTATTCGCTTGATTATTCGCCATATTTTCTCTCCTAGCAACAATACCCGTATTGGCCACTTGTGCGGCCCCACAGACGAAAACCTGCGCCGCATTGAGCAGTCTCTGGGTGTGAAAATTGCCCATCGCCATGAGCAGTTTAAGGTGGACGGCACCAAAGCCGCCGCCACGCGCGGCATGGAGCTGCTGCAGGCCCTGTACGAGATAGCTGCGCGACCTATCAGCCTAGAAACTTTGCAACTGATGATGGCAGGCGATGCAGGTATGACCGCAGACGGCACCAGCACGCTACAAACCCGCCGCGAAGACCTGCGCGCCCGCACACCCAACCAAGCCACGTATTTAGACAATATTGCCAGCCACGACATTACCTTTGGCATTGGCCCGGCAGGCACTGGTAAAACCTATTTGGCCGTGGCCAGCGCCGTGGACGCGCTAGAGCGCAGCAGCGTGCAGCGCATTGTGCTTACCCGCCCAGCGGTAGAGGCGGGCGAGCGCCTGGGCTTTTTGCCCGGAGATTTAACGCAAAAGGTGGACCCGTATTTGCGCCCCTTGTATGACGCGCTGTACGAGCTGATGGGTGTAGACAAAGTGCTTAAAGCGTTTGAACGACAGCAAATCGAGATTGCGCCCCTGGCCTTTATGCGCGGGCGCACGCTGAACCACAGTTTTATTATTTTAGACGAGGCGCAAAACACCACACCTGAGCAGATGAAAATGTTTTTAACCCGCATCGGGTTTGCCAGCAAAGCCGTGATTACGGGTGACGTAAGCCAGATCGACTTGCCGCATGAGCAAACCAGCGGCTTGGTAGAGGCCGATGTGGTGCTGCGCCGCGTGCAGGGCATTGCCCACAGCCGCTTTACCAGCGCCGACGTGGTGCGCCACCCACTGGTGGCACGCATCGTAGACGCCTACGATGCCGCCAAAAAATAAGCAAGAGAAGCAAAGCGCTATAATTAGCATAGCTGCTTGAGCAGTAAATACTTGGACTACAGGCATATTTGATGATTAAAACCCCTTTGCAAAGCAGCGTGAGCCTGCAGTTTGGCGACGCCACTGGCACACTTGCATTGCGCAGCGTGCTAACCCGCGCCCGCGTCAGCCGTTGGGTGCAATACGCTCTGCAAGGTGTTGGTGAAATTACGGTGCGCATTGAAGCCGCCCCTGAAGCCAAGCGCCTGAACAATTTGTACCGCAAAAAAAACTACGCCACCAATGTGCTGACTTTTGACTACGCACTAGAACCCGTAGTCATGGCCGACCTGGTGCTGTGCGCCCAGGTGGTGGCACTTGAAGCCGCGCAGCAAGGCAAAACGCTAGAAGCACACTACGCCCATTTGATTGTGCACGGCACCCTGCATGCGCAGGGCTATGACCACGAGACCAATGAAAAAGATGCTTCTACGATGGAAGCACTAGAGATTTTGCTGCTAGGCAGCCTGGGCTACGCCAACCCATACTAAGCCTTTAGAAAAACCGCGCGTTGCAGAACAACAAAATTCACACACGCTGTTCATCATCATGGCCCGCCCCCAGTCTGCCGACCACCACCTAAAGCGCGACAGCATTTTGGACGCAGCCGCCCAGTGCTTTGCCGACCAAAGCTACAGCGCCACCAGCATGGCTACGGTGGCAGCCAAGGTCGGCGCTAGCAAAGCGCGCATTTACCATTACTACGACAGCAAAGAGGCCTTGCTGTTTGACCTGCTAGACCGCTACACCCAGCGCCTGCTGGCCATTGTGGGCGAGACCGAGGCCCAAGCGCAGCGCAAAAAACTCAATGACCGGCAGGCCCTGCACGAGCTGGTGCGAGCATTCTTAATCGAATACGAAAGCTCAGCCACGCGGCATGTGGCGCTGCTGAACGACACTAAATTTTTAAGCGATGTTGCCGATGATTTAAAGGCAGGCGTGCTGGGCAAGTCACAGCGCGATCTAATTTTGCAACGCCAACGCGACATCGTCAGCGCCTTCACCCGCTTTTTGCGCCGTGCCTACCCAGACCGTTTGACCGACACTAACCAAACCGCCATTACGATGATGCTGATGGGCATGATCAACTGGACCTTCACTTGGCTGCGGCCTGACGGGCCGATGAGTTATGCGGATTTTGCTGATGAGGTGATTCGTACGTTAGAGCATGGGTTTCAGTAGCTTTGTTAGTCAAAAGTGCTTGTAGTCCAAGTATTTATTGCTTATATAGCTATTAAATTCATAGTATTTTGAATTGTCTGACTTTTGTTTGAACTTCCCTGTGGCAATGCATTTTTTCGTTGTTTACCTTGGACGGGCGGCGGGACATATCGCTGCAAAAACTTCCGCGAACATGCGCAATAGGAAGTAGTCATCAATAGATGGTGGGCCGCACCTCGCTACAGTTTTTCCAGCGATACGCTCCCAATACTGTTCGCATAAACCCATCCCGTTCTCTCTGAGCTTGTCGAAGCCTTAGCGAACCCTTCGACAAGCT
>JANOSN010000779.1:0-3490 GCA_031415895.1 Polaromonas sp.
TCAGCCGCCAGCGCGAGTTCAGGGCCGACGCAGGTGCTGCGCACTACATGGGCCAGCCCCGCTCAATGCAAGCTGCCTTGGCGCGCTTGGGTGGTTTGACCCCAGGCGTGTTGCCCAAAAGCATGGCTGCGATGGGTATTGCGGGTGGCTTGGGCAAGCTGTTTAGCACCCACCCACCGATGGAGGAGCGTATTGCGCGCTTGCAAGCTTTACAAAAGTAATTGCTTAAATTTACTTTCAAAAAAAGCCCGCATCTGCGGGCTTTTTCTATGCACTCAATTGCAACCCAAAGTAAAGACGTCTACAACAGATCATCCACTTGGTGCGGCTTGGCCAGCACCCCCATCACCAAAGCCTCAGGCCCCACGTTAACTGAGCCTGTCATCGACATGCACGTTAAATGCAATTGCACGCCATTGTCTTTGGCATAGCTTTGCAGGTATTTAAAACTGTTCATGCTTTGAATATCAGACAACTCGCCGCTGTAAGAAAAGCACATGTGCTGAGACAGCAGCAAGCCGTTTTTAATCATGCGCAAACCCATCTCCACCACAGCCTCGCGCGCTTTAAGCTTGCCCAGTCTGCGGCCCACGGGCGCGGTCACGCCCATATGGCCCGCTAAAATTGGTGTGATAGACAGCGCTTTAGCGGCCAAGCCCGCCATTGCGCTGACAGATTGTTCACCTTTTAAGGCAGCGCGTTCTAGGATATAGCCCACATGACCTGGCGCCATATAGGCGTAGGTTTGCGTCACCGTGACGCGCTGGCGCGCGATGATGTCGCCAATGCCTGCGCCTTTGTCTAACCAGTCAATCAAGTCCATCACCTGTGCGCCATAGCCTGCAAAAAAGGCTTGGCTGTCCACGCAGTCAGCTTGCAGCACCTCTAAATTGCCTGCGCGTGCGCGCAAGGCAAAGGCCTCGCGCCGCGCTACGCTAATGGCTGTTTTAGCGCGCTGGTAAATGGCACTGCGCGACGAGGCGACAAACACGCCCAGTAATTGATCAAAATTAAGTGCCAACTGAGAATTAAGTGCGGCCACCATATCGTCAGTACTCATGGGCTCTGATCGTCCGTGCACGGCCTTAGGTGAATTTAAAGCTTCGCGATAAAACCGCTGTGTGACTGTGGCCTCACGCCGGTCTAGCACTTGTTTTTCATTCACAAACACATTCACTGGCAACACACGCACTTGGGGGTGCGATAACACTGCCTCGGGCACATCGCACGAGGCATCAATCACTAAACAAAACTTATTCAAAGACATACACCAACCTAATCAACATCACAACGCCAATCACTTCAATTCATCGTATTTATGCAATACAACCGTGCATCATCCGCTACAAACTCACTAGCAATGGATGGGGCGTTGTAATAAAACCGGTTATGCCAAAAACTGTATACCAATGGCTTAAAGATGTTGTGCACTAATCCTCAGCCTTGCTGCGATAATCACACGGTGAAGCCCGCTAGACCGCCGCTGGTGCCGCCTGGGAAACCTGGCACTGGAGGAAGGTCCGGACTGCAAAGGGCAGCGTAGGAGTTAACGACTCTCCAGCGAAAACCGCAAGGCATAAGCTGAGGATCAGAGCAACAGAGACGAGCCACTTGAGTGTGGGTGAAACGGGCAATCTCTACGCGCAGCAATACCAAATAGGCACACACGCCACCTTTCGGGGTGGCACCGCTGACCCGGCGGCTGTGTGCGGGTAGGTAGCACCGAGCCGCAACGCGAGTTGCGGCCCAGATGAATGGCGGTCAGGTTTGTTTAGCCGCAAGGTGATGCAAATCCACAAAATCCGGCCTATCGGTGGGCTTCACACTTTATTTATTCAGGGGTTTTGTATCAGAGAGCTCTGATGGCTTGCACTTAGTTTTGTACTTGAGCAGGCCGACGGTGTACTCAGCTCCGCGGCTGTCCCCCGTGTTTGCCTAGGGCAAACTCCTCCTCCTTGATGCCGCTGCGCTGAGTACACCATCGGCCTGCTCTTGCGAGCGTGGTGAGTGTACATACCGCCTTGGTACCGCACCCCGCAACACCGCCCCTAACACCGCCCCGTAACACCGCCAGCCTAATCTCGTGAAGTGGTTGGCAACACACCGCTGCACCGTAACCAAACCAGTACGCAGCCCTGGTGCTTGGTGTGGCCAGCGCAGCGGCATCAAGGAGGAGGCCGCAGGCCGGGGGACAGCCGCGCAGCTGTCCACACCAAGCGCCAGGGCGAGCACAGCAAAGCGCAGTAACCTACAGCACAGCAGGCTACATCAAAGAGCAGCACAGCAAAAGGGAGCAGAAAAATTCGCTAAGATACTTTCCACACAAGCACCTTAAGCCACACCATGCCCCTAGCTCTTATCCACCACTCCGATACCCAACACCGCTGCTCTTGGTGCGGCCAAGGCGATGCTTTTACGGACTACATCCACTACCACGACCATGAGTGGGGCATGCCTGTGGGTGATGACCGCAAGCTGTTTGAAAAAATTATTTTAGAAGGCTTTCAGTCGGGTTTAAGCTGGATCACCATCCTGCGCAAGCGCGAGCATTTTCGCCAAGTGTTGGCAGGTTTTGACATAGAAAAACTAGCGCGCTTTACCGACAAACACATTGACCGCTTGGTGCTAGACCCGGGCATCATCCGCCATCGCGGAAAAATAGTGTCGGCCATTAACAATGCGCAGCGCGCTAGCGAATTGATCAACACCCAAGGCACCGGTGCACTGGCGCGACTCGTGTGGGCGCACGAGCCCGCAACGGCCTCACGGCCTAAAAAAATCACCCCTGCAGTGGCCAGCACGCTCACGCAGACCGACGAATCTTTGGCGCTCAGCAAGGCGCTCAAAAAGCTAGGCTTTAACTTTGTCGGCCCCACCACCATGTATGCATTTATGCAGTCTATGGGTGTGGTTAACGACCACTTAGACGGCTGCGCGCACCGTGCCCAGGTGGATACTGCGCGGGTAATATTTAAACGCCCTTAGCCTGCAGGCCCCAAGTGCACGGCGCGCTTGGGCTAATCCGTGACAGTTCCAAGACGATATGAATCAATAAGTAACTTGTTAGACTTTTAAATTACCAATTAGTATTTATTTAAACTTTAATGTTTATAGTGCGGCTCGCGGACAGTTTTATTAACCGTTTGCAGGGCTTGCATCTCCGCGAAATTGACAGCCCATTGCAATCACCATTGGAGTTTAATATGCGGCGAATTTTTCTTAATTGGATGGCAGCGCTAGGCACTGTCTCACTGTTGGCAGCTTGCGGTGGAGGCGGTTCTAGCGACAGTGCAGCGCCCACTGTTGGCACGACACCTACCCAAGCACCCACCACCATTGCGCAAGCAGTAACTGATCAAGCAGACTTGTCTGCATTGAAAGCGACTATTTTGTATGTTGACGAGGGCAGCGACGAGAAGCTGATGTCGCAAATGGCAGCGGCTGGTGACAAAACTTTGTTTGCCCCTAACAACGCAGCCTTCGACAAGCT
>JANOSN010000780.1:0-3090 GCA_031415895.1 Polaromonas sp.
GGCCGAATGGGCCGCCCGCCCACTGGCCACCATGAGCGCTGATCAAACCACCTCTAACGGTCTGGGCATGGGCCGCGAACTATTTGCCTCGATGCGCCGCAACGCACTGGCCGCCGAACAAGGAGCATGCACTTGGCTTTAAAAAATCTACCTGCGGAGCTGACCGCGCTAGACGTGATGCGCGATGCACCCGTTATCCCTGTCATTGTGCTGAACGACATTGCCCACGCCGTGCCGTTGGCGCGCGCATTGGTGGCCGGTGGCGTTCGTATGCTAGAGGTCACCTTGCGCACGCCTGTAGCGCTTCAATGTATAGAGCGCATTGCCAAAGAGGTACCCGATGCCGTGGTGGGTGCAGGCACCGTACGCAGCGCCGCTGATGCCCAAGCCGCCGCTAAGGCAGGTGCCAGATTTGCCGTAAGCCCTGGCTTTACCCATGTGGTGGGCCAAGCCTGCAAAGACGCGGGCTTGGCACTGCTGCCCGGTGTGGCCACGGGCAGCGAGATCATGATGGCGCAAGAGGCGGGCTACACCCAGCTTAAATTTTTTCCCGCCATGCAAGCGGGCGGCCCCGCCATGTTGAAGGCTTGGGGTGGCCCGTTTTTTGATGTGCAGTTTTGCCCTACAGGCGGTGTGAGTGCATCAAATGCTAAAGAATTTTTAGCACTGCCCAATGTGGTGTGCGTAGGTGGGTCTTGGCTGACACCTGCAGATGCTATTGCCGCGGGTAACTGGGCGCAGATCACTGCACTGGCTGCGGCGGCTGCAGCTTTGACTTAGGGTACAGGTTGAAGCTGTAGGTTTAACGTTTGGTATCCGCAGGTAAATTGCGCGGCTTGCCATCCATGTCAATGGCCACATAGGTCAAATTAGCCTCAGTCACTTTGATGGTTTGATCCGGCTGGCGCATGCGCTGGGCATACACCTCCACCTTCACGGTGACCGACGTGGTGCCTATCCGCTCTACTTCAGCAAAAAAGCTCAGCAGGTCGCCGATTTTCACAGCCTGTTTAAAAATAAACTGGTTAACGGCGACAGTTGCAATTCGGCCTTTGGCAATGCGCGCAGGGATGACCGAGCCTGCCAAGTCAACCTGGGCCATCACCCAGCCGCCAAAAATATCACCATTCGCATTGCTGTCAGCAGGCATGGGAATGACTTTGAGCACCAGCTCTTTGTCAGTGGGCATGACCGTAGGTTCGCTTGAGTTTTGAGACATAGGCACAATCTAGGTTTGACCCTAGAACCATTCAATTAAAACAGTCATTGTCCCATGCGCTCATTCGGCCCCAGCTCAGCACCTCCTGCTCCCTCCAACACAGTCGCTGCTTCAGCTTCGCATAGCACTGATTGGGCCACGCTTAAACGCCTGTTCCCCTACCTGTGGCGTTACAAATGGCGCGTGATGGCGGCACTGGGCTTCATGATTGCTGCCAAGGCAGCCAACGTCAGTGTGCCGCTGCTGCTCAAAGAGCTGGTGGATTCTTTAAGCCTGCAGCCCGGCAGCCCACAAACATTGCTGGTAGTGCCCGTAGCGCTGCTGCTGGGCTACGGCGCACTGCGCCTGTCCACATCGCTGTTTACCGAGCTGCGTGAGCTGGTATTTGCCAAGGCCACGCACGGCACGGCGCGCACTATTGCGCTGGAGACTTTTCAGCATCTGCATGCGCTGAGCCTGCGCTTTCACCTAGAGCGGCAAACCGGTGGCATGACACGCGATGTAGAGCGCGGCGTGCGCGGCATTGAGTCGCTGATTTCGTATTCTCTGTACTCCATCATTCCAACGCTGATTGAAGTGCTGCTAGTGCTGGGCATTTTGGCTGTGAAGTTTGATATTTGGTTTGCCATCATCACCATCACTGCACTGGTTCTGTACATCACATTTACCGTGCTGGTCACCGAATGGCGCACGCAGTTTCGCAAACAAGCTAACGAGTTTGACTCGGCTGCACATAGCAAGGCGATTGACTCGCTGCTGAACTATGAAACCGTCAAATACTTTAACAACGAAAGTTTTGAAGCCTCGCGCTATGACGAAAGCCTAGAAAAACTGCGCAAGGCGCGGCTGAAAAGCCAAACCACGCTGATGCTGCTGAACACGGGCCAGCAGGTCATCATCGCTATTGGCCTGGTGGCCATGCTGTGGCGTGCCACCACCGGTGTGGTGGAGGGGCGGCTGACGATTGGCGACTTTGTGATGATTAACGCTTTTATGATTCAGCTGTACATTCCGCTGAATTTCTTAGGTGTGATTTACCGTGAGATCAAACAAAGCTTGACCGACTTGGACAAGATGTTTGTACTCATGGAAAAAGAGCGTGAAGTGGCTGATTTACCTGGTGCGCAATCTATCAATATACAAGCATCTCCAACTGTGAAGTTTGACCATGTCAACTTTACGTATGAAGTGGCCAAGGCAGGCGACACTACTGCAGCGCGGCAAATATTGCACGACGTGAGCTTTGAAATTCCAGCGGGTAAGACGGTAGCAGTGGTGGGGCCTAGCGGTTCGGGCAAGTCAACTTTGGCGCGGCTGTTGTACCGGTTTTATGATGTGCAAAGCGGCAGCATCAGCATAGCGGGGCAGGAGATTCGCAGCGTCACGCAGTCCAGCGTGCGCCGCGCCATTGGCATCGTGCCGCAAGACACTGTGCTGTTTAACGACACGGTGGAATACAACATAGCCTACGGCAAGCCCGGCAGCACCCGCGCCGAGGTAGAGGCCGCTGCACAAGCTGCACGCATCCACGGCTTTATCAGCGCCAGCCCGAAAGGCTACGACACCATTGTGGGTGAGCGCGGCCTCAAACTATCTGGCGGTGAAAAGCAGCGCGTGGCCATTGCCCGCACCCTGCTCAAAGACCCACCGATTTTGATATTTGACGAAGCCACCTCTGCGCTGGACAGCGCCAACGAGCGCGCTATCCAAGCCGAACTGCAAGGCGTGGCCAGCGGTAAAACCACTTTAGTCATAGCACACCGCTTGTCTACCGTGGTGGATGCGCATGAGATTTTGGTACTAGACGCAGGCCGCATCGTAGAGCGCGGCACGCACGCGCAGCTGCTGGCGCTGCAAGGGCGTTACGCGAA
>JANOSN010000781.1:0-3085 GCA_031415895.1 Polaromonas sp.
GGCAATATTGCCTACGGCCTAAAGCAACTGGGGGGTGAGCCCTTACCTATGGCCGCAGTAGGGCCTGATGCGCGCGATTATTTAGAGCGTTTTGCCAAATTAGGCATTAGCACGGCGATGGTGATGGTGCGCCCTGATAACTACACTGCGCTGTGCACTATCATGACCGACAAACAAAATAACCAAATCACAGGCTTTCACCCCGGTGCCATGAGCGAGGCGCACCTGAATGTAATAGCGCCAGACAGCAAAGCGCAGTTAGGCATCATTGCCCCAGACGGGCGTGATGCAATGTGGACACACGCACACCAGTTCAACGCAGCAGGAGTGCCTTTTATATTCGATCCAGGGCAGCAACTGCCCGTGTTCAACGGTCAAGAGCACAAAGAGCTGATTGCCTTGGCTGACTACGTCGCTGTGAACGACTATGAAGGCGCCATGTTGTCAGAGCGCACCGGTTGGAGCTTGGCTGAGATATCCCAACAAGTTAAAGGCTTGGTAGTGACACTGGGCGAGCAGGGCTGCGATGTGTGGGTGCAGGGCGTTAAAACCCACGTGCCTGCTGTGAAAGCTGCCGCTGTGGTTGACCCTACAGGTTGTGGTGACGCGTTTCGTGCGGCACTGCTGTTCGGCATCGAAAACGGCTGGGACCTCGTACGCTGCTGCATTTTGGGTAACCAAGTCGGCGCGATCAAAATTGCCCACCGTGGTGGCCAAAACTACACCTTGGACGTGGTCAAGCTAGGCATTGCCTAACTTGACACTCAGCTAATCGTGCCTACCGTATTCGACAAACCCAGCCTCTGGCAGCGCATTAAGCCGCTGTTTCAGGGCTTTGACGGGCCATTGGCTTTTGCGGTGTTCATGCTGGCCTGTGCGGGGCTGTTGATCATGTATTCATCAGGCTATGACCACGGCTCACGCTTCATGGACCATGGCCGTAATATGCTCATTGCCGCCAGCATCATGTTTGTCGTAGCGCAAATCCCGCCGCAGCGGCTGATGGCTTTTGCTGTGCCCATGTACACCGTGGGGGTAGCACTGCTGATTGCGGTAGCTTTATTTGGCATCACTAAAAAAGGTGCCAAGCGCTGGGTTAATTTGGGCATCACCATCCAGCCCAGCGAAATCTTGAAAATCGCCATGCCGCTCATGCTGGCCTGGTGGTTTCAAAAGCGTGAAGGGCAGCTGCGGCCTTTAGACTTTATGGTGGCCTGTGTTTTACTGGCGATACCTGTAGCTTTGATTGTCAAGCAGCCCGACTTAGGCACCGCCATCTTAGTCATGTCAGCCGGTTTGTTTGTAATCTTCTTTGCAGGCTTGAGCTGGAAGCTGATTTTGCCGCCCATCGTCTTGGGTGCCATAGGTGCTGTAGCTATCATCATCCTTGAGCCCACTTTATGCGCCGACGGCGTGCGCTGGAGCGTGCTGCACGCCTACCAACAGCAGCGCATTTGTACATTGCTTGACCCTACAAGCGACCCCCTAGGCAAGGGCTTTCACATCATCCAAGGCATGATCGCCATCGGCTCGGGTGGGCTGCTGGGCAAAGGCTATATGCAGGGAACCCAAACCCATCTTGAATTCATACCCGAGCGCACCACAGACTTTATCTTCGCCGCTTATTCTGAAGAATTCGGCCTATTGGGCAACCTAATTTTAATTGCCAGTTTTATCTTTTTAGTGCTGCGCGGGCTGGCCATCGCGCTTGATGCGCCTACGCTTTTCTCTAGGCTGCTGGCTGGGGCAGTCACCTTGATATTCTTTACCTATGCCTTCGTCAATATGGGCATGGTCAGCGGTATTTTGCCTGTAGTAGGCGTGCCATTGCCCTTTATCAGCTACGGCGGCACTGCTATGGTCACGCTAGGCTTGGGGCTAGGCATTTTGATGTCGATTGCCAAAGCCAAACGCCTAGTGCAGTCATAAGCACCATGCCTGCTGTCAGCATCATCGGTGTAGGCAATATGGGTGGCGGTATGGCCACTAATTTGTTGTCGCGCGGCTACACCGTATATGTACACGATGTAGATAGCGTTAAAACAGCCTTTTACCAACAAAAAGGGGCAGTAGTCCAAGTATCTATTGCTCAAGCAGCTATCAAATCTATAGTAACTATCATTTGCGTAGTTGATGGACTGCAGACCCATGAGCTGCTGTTTGGCGAGCAAAATGTAGCCCAGCTTCTGCCTGTGGGCCACACCGTCATGCTGTGCCCCACCATGTCCCCAGACGACGTAGAGCGTTGCGCAGCTAAACTGGCTGAGCATGGGGTGCAAATGATGGATGCTCCCATGTCAGGCGGCCCAGCACGCGCTGCCAACGGCACCATGAGCCTGATGGTGGCCTGCACCCATGCGCTATTCCAACAGTATCAAAAGCTGCTGAACGACTTGTCTAGCAAGGTGTTTCACATCAGCGAGCGCCCGGGCGATGGCGCGCGCACCAAGCTGGTTAATAACCTGTTGGCAGGCATCAACCTAGTAGGGGCTGCTGAGGTGATGGTATTGGCCAAGCGTATGGGCCTAGACCTGGGCACCACGCTGAACGTCATCGAGCAGTCCAGTGGTCAAAGCTGGATCGGCAGCGACCGCATGCACCGTGCTTTAGCCGCAGACTACGAGCCACGCGCCCACATGGCCCTGCTGGCCAAAGACACCGCCTTGGCGTTAGCAGCAGCACAGTCGCTTTGCCCCGCCGGGCAGAGCTATCCAAGTCCGTTAGGGCAGGCTGCCAGCACAGCATTTAGCCAAGCCATGCAATCACCTTATGCCGCACTTGACGATAGTGCGTTGTTTGAATTCTTGCAAACCACCCCGCCAGCGTAAAAATTTGCACACTCTGTGGTGCCAGCCACTTGCCAAAAGCCCGGCTACGAGTTACAAAGTCATTGCAGCAATGCCGCTGTAATCTTCAACCATCAAAGGACGAAAGCCATGGCCGGAAAGTTTGAACTCAAAAAATCCAAGAACGACAAATTCTTTTTCCACTTACTCGCTGGTAACGGCCAAATTATCCTTAGCAGCGAAATGTATGAAAGCAAAGCCAGTGCATTAAATGGCGTTGCATCAGTAAAGAAAAATGC
>JANOSN010000782.1:0-13968 GCA_031415895.1 Polaromonas sp.
TAAAATAAATAGCTAAATAATCAATGAATACTTGGACTACTGGCCTAAAACATACTTACTTTTAAAATTAATCACAGTATTTTGGTATTTTGCAGCGCCCACTTGGTGAAGGTCACTGTGGCCGCCACCGTCCACAGTGAACCACTCTTTAGGCGTATTGGCTGCAGCAAATAATTTTTGCCCTAAGACTAAAGGCACGGTGGTGTCTAAGCTGCCGTGCATCATCAGCAGCGGCGCTTGCACTTTGGCTATTTTGTCGATAGAGGCAAATCGTTCGTTGTTAAAACCGCTGGCTAAGCGCCCTAAAAAATTGGCTTCGGCGGCAATGTCGGGGAAGGTGGTGAAGGCAGATTCCAAGATGATGGCGGCGTAATCAGCAGGTGCTTTTAGGCGGCTGGCCATGTCCACCGCTACGCCGCTGCCCATCGAGTGGCCGTAGATCACGCGCTGCGTGGGGTTGGGTTGTTTGCTTTTTAATTCATCCCATGCCAACTGCGCGTCTTGCAAAATAGTTTGCTCCGATGGCACGATAGCCGTGCTGCGGCCCCAGCCGCGATAGTCCACCGCCAGTACGGCAAAGCCTGCGTCGCGCAGGGCGTTAATTTTGTTCAGATTTTGGTACAGGTTGCGAAAGGTGCCGTGGTAGTACAGCAGGGCGGGGGCAGTGGGGTTGGTGTGCGGTAGCCACCAGATTTCGATTTGCTCGGGCGGGGCGGTAGTTGAGGTGCTAGCAGGCTGGCTGGTGGTGGGGCTGGCAGCAGGTTGATTCAAAAAATAGCGCTCATCGCCAGTGCGCAGCCCTGCAAAGTCTGCAGGCACACCGGGTGTGGGGCGGTAGATGATGTTGCGCTGTTTGGTGTCTAGCCAAGCGCAGCCGCCTGTCAACAGTACGACTTGAGAGAGCAATAAGGCCGCAAGACAGCGGCCCAGAGCGGTTAAACTGCCAGCCTTAAGTAGCAATATGAATTGTTGGAAGAGCATGAAAACTGTATCTCGTATCGTTGTGGGCATGATTGTGGCGTATTTTGCTGGTGGCGCTGTGGCGCAGACCAGCGCTCCCGTGGCCACGCCTTCACCCACACCTTTATCTACGCCAGCTACCGCGCCTGTCATGGGCGAAGTCGCTCAGCCTAAGCCGCTCACAGCAGAAGCTGCCCCTAGCGGCGCACCCAAGCTGAGCTTGATGTTCAGCCCTTATGCCTACCACCTCAACCCCAAGCCGACGCACCGCACGGTGGTGCTGCTGGGGGTAGAGCGCGAACACGCTAACGCCAAGCTAGACGGCGTGGTGTTGTTTCGCAATTCATTTGGCCAGCCCAGCATTTATGTGTACCCATTTGGCGGTGTGTACAAGTCTATTTTTGGCATCAACGACGTGTCCTTCAAATGGACTGGCGGCTTGATCTATGGCTACAAAGGTGAATTCAAAGACGAGGTGGCCAACGTGGGCGGCATAGCACCAGTAATTATTTTGGGCTTTAACTACCAGATCAAACCCGGCTGGTCTTTGCAGTTGAACACCTTGGGCAAAGCAGCAGTGCAGTTTCAGTTGAATGCGCCGCTGAACTTCTAAGTGCTATTAATTGTATAGCTACATAAGTAATGGATACTTGGACTACAGGGCTATTTGAATCCTAAATCAGCTTTCCGCTGCTTAGTTTAAATATTCCAACTATTTTTTGCGCGTGGCCTTGGCAGGAGCAGCATTGTTAATGGCTCTAGGTTTTGATTTATTCTCGGGCGTGATAAATCCAATTGGCCGCTTGTGCGGCTCTGGCGTGGCCAGCAACTGGCGCATCGCCTCAATCAACTCGCCAATCGAGCCATCATGCTTGGAGACCTTACGCTCCAGCGTGTGCAGCTTGCTGGACAGCTCCCGGTTCGTGGCCAGCATAGAGCGCCACTGAACAAACGCCCGCACCACATGCACGCTGATCTCGGTGGCACGAAGACTATTGAGCAGGGTGGCCGCCATGATGGCACCATGCTCAGTAAAAGCCATTGGCAGGTACTTGCTGTAGCGTCCACGCCCTGGTTTGCTATCTTTACCATCCTTATCTGTCGTGTCTAAGGTTGCAAATTGCAACCTTAGAGATTGCACTTCCTCGGCATCAAGTTGGAACATGAAATCTGCCGGAAACCGCGCCAAATTGCGCCGCACCTGCTGGTTAAAGCGCTTAGTTGTCTCGCCATAAAAGGCAGCTAAATCGGTATCCAGAATTACCCGCTGGCCGCGAACCAAATGGATGCGCTGCGTGATGTCATCGATAGACAGCGGTGACATTGAGCTATTGGCTACAGTAGGCATTTTTTTTAAAAATATAGAGCTAAAACTCAAGCACCATGTTATCAAAAACTAACCTTATAGATTTGAATTGGAACACTAATATTACTATAATTTTAATAGCTGCTTGAGCAGTAAATACTTGGACTACAGGGCTATTTGATACCTAAATAGCACTTAGAACGGCATTTTGGGCATACCGCCCATGCCTTTCATGCCGCCCAGCTGCTTCATCATCTTCATCATCCCGCCGCCCTTCATTTTTTTCATCATGCCTTGCATTTGCTCAAACTCTTTGAGCAGGCGGTTGACCTCTTGCACTTGCACGCCAGCGCCTGTGGCAATGCGGCGTTTGCGGGTGGCTTTGATCAGGTCGGGGTGACGGCGCTCTTTGGGCGTCATGCTTTGGATGATGCCTTCTTTGCGCTTAATGTCTTTCTCGGCGCGTTGCATGTCGGCCTCGGTGGCCTTGGCGGCCATCTGGCTGGGCAGCTTGTCCATCATGCTGGCCAGGCCGCCCATTTGCTTCATTTGCTGCAGTTGGCCTAGAAAATCGCTTAGATCAAAACCGCCACCGCTTTTGATCTTGGCGGCCATCTTTTGCGCCGCTTCCATGTCCACGCCAGCAGTCACTTGCTCGACCAGCGCCACAATATCGCCCATGCCTAAGATGCGGCTGGCAAATCGCTCGGCGTCAAACACTTCTAGGCCGTCTAGTTTTTCACTGGTACCGGCAAATTTGATCGGCACGCCGGTAATTTGCTTGACCGACAGGGCTGCACCACCGCGCGAGTCGCCGTCGGTTTTGGTCAAGATAATGCCAGTCAACGGCAGCGCGTCTTTGAACGCCTTGGCTGTGTTGATAGCGTCTTGGCCCTGCATCGCGTCCACTACAAACAGGGTTTCAATTGGGTTCACTGCTGCGTGCAGTTGCTTGATCTCTAGCATCAGCGCTTCGTCAATGGCCAAGCGGCCAGCGGTGTCGACCAGCAGCACGTCAAAATAATGTTTACGCGCATAGTCCAGCGCTGCCAGTGCAATGTCGACAGGTTTTTGGTCAGGTGAGCTTGGATACCACTCTGCACCAGCTTGCGCGGTGACGGTTTTTAGCTGCTCAATAGCTGCTGGGCGGTACACGTCGCCAGAGACAGTGAGCACTTTCTTTTTGCGTTTGGTGATCAGGTGTTTGGCTAATTTGGCCGTGGTCGTGGTTTTACCAGCACCTTGCAGGCCTGCCATCAAGATAACGGCGGGTGGCTGGGTGCCAGGTTAATGTCGGCCACATAGCGGTTCATGCCGTCGGGCGAGGTCAGCTCTCCCATGGTGGCGGTCAACTCACGCTGCACCACGCCCACCAGCGCTTGGCCGGGCTTGAGCGAACCAATCACCTCTTGGCCCATAGCCTTGTCTTTCACGCGGGCGATAAAGTCGCGCACCACGGGCAGGGCGACATCGGCCTCCAAGAGCGCCATGCGCACCTCGCGCAGCATGTCCTGCACGTTAGATTCGGTGATGCGCGCCTGGCCGCTAATGGTCTTTACAAGGCGTGAGAGTTTGTCGGTCAGAGCGGATGCCATAGCTAGGTGTGGGGCCTTATGTCAGGGTGCAGTAGAGGTACACTTAAAGCATGATTTTATCTGGTGTGTCGCTGCTGGCCTGGGTTTTGGGCATTTTGGCTATTGCAGCCTATGCCGCGCCTGCCGTATTGAGCACTTTGGGTGCACAAGGTGTGCGCGTGGCGCTGCTGGCGGCTTGGCTGCTGCATGGCGCGCTGTTGGCTGTTGGTTTGCTGGGCTGGCAGGCCGATGGTGCACGGTTTGGCTTCGGCCCAGCATTGTCGATGACCGCTTGGCTGGTGCTGACGGTGTACGCCATTGAAAGCCGCTTGTACCCGCAGTTGCAGTCGCGCAAAGCGTTGGCAGGGTTGGGTGCGGTGGCGGTGTTGTTGGGGTTGGTTTTTCCGGGGGCCGAGCAAACTGCGCGTGCGTCGCTTTGGTTACCGTTGCACTGGGCGCTGGGTATTGCGTCGTATGGTTTGTTTGCTGCTGCGGTGGTGCACGCTTGGCTAATGACGCGGTCTGAGGCGCAAATGCGCCTAGGCGTTGCAGGTGATGCCAGCCTAACGGGTGTGCCGCTGATGACTCTGGAGCGGCTGATGTTTGCATTTGTTGTAGCCGGCTTTGTGCTGCTCAGTGGCACGCTATTGGCGGGCTGGTTATTTAGCGAGTCGCTGTATGGCCAAGGCATCGCCTGGAAGTGGAACCACAAAACTATTTTTTCAATACTGTCGTGGCTGGCCTTTGCGCTGCTGCTGTGGGGCCGCTGGCAATGGGGCTGGCGCGGCAAGCGTGCGGTGCGCGTGCTGTACACGGGCGCTGCGCTGCTGCTGCTGTCGTATGTAGGCTCGCGTTTTGTTCTTGAAATTTTGCTGCACAAAACCCCTTAATGACACCGTAACTATTTATGAAATATCTCACCGTATTGGCTGTACTGGCTGTGGCGTTTTGGATTTGGCGCGCTAACCGGCGTGACGCTGCCCCTAAAGTACCGCCGCAAAAATCTTCTGACAAAACAGCCACACCGCAAGCCATGCTGCAGTGCACCGTGTGTGGCGTGCATCTGCCGTCGGATGATGCCTTGCGCGGTAAGCAGGGCAGCTACTGCAGCGCAGCGCACCTCAAACAGCTGGAGGGTTGATGCGCCTGCCACAGCGCGCCGACACCGCGCCATTGACGGAGTGGTCTTTGGGCATGGACGAAGGCCTGCCCAGGTTGTGGCGCGGTTTTATGAACGCGCGCATTGTGGTGGCCGTGGTGCTGCTACTGCTGATGGTATTTTTGCATACCACCTCTACCGCGCCGCTGCGCCAAGAAATGATGTTGTGCGCTGTCTACTTGGTATTGACCATTTGGGTGCGCATCACGGGAAAACCTGAGCGCCCTGTGCAACGCTTTGACCCGCAGTGGCTAGTCACAGTGGGCGCTGATGTGTTGGTGTTTACGACTTTGCTGCATTGGCAGGTCAATGCCGTTAACTTCACGCCACTGTTTGCCTTGCCAGTGCTGCTGGCTGCGGTGTTGGGGCCTTTGATGCTGGCTTTGGGCACAGCAGCAGCAGTGACCTTGGCTTTGCTGGCAGACACTTGGTGGATGTCCATCACAAGTTATGGTGATGTCACCTCGCGCTATTTGCAGGCTGCGCTGACGGGTCTGGGCTTGTTTGTGGTGGCCTACTTGGCTAATCAGTTAGCCCTGCGCTTGGCACGCCAAGAGCGCTTGGTACGCAGCAGCGCTTTGGCTGCGCGCACACAGACCCAGGTGAACCAATTGGTCATTGACACCCTCACTGATGGCGTGCTGGTGATCGACAGTAACGGGGTGGTGCGGACGGCTAATCCAGCAGCCCGATTTATTTTGGGGCCTAAATCAGTGCTCAAGTCGGTAACGCCTGATGCCGCCGAGGCTGATTTTGTATTGCCTCAAGCCCCTTTTGTTCTAGCAGCGCAGACCGCTTGGCTGCCCTTAGTGAACGTTGCCAACCAAACTTTGCAGTTAGGCCGTGCTCAAAAAGTAGAGGTGGCCTTAGTAGATGCGGCAGGTGCCGTACATCGTTTGTCAGTGCGCACGCAAATGGTCAGCGACTACAGCGGCGCAGATGTATCTGATGCGCTGTGTGTAATGTTTTTAGAAGATCTACGCGAGATGGAAGCGCGCTTGCGCACTGAAAAACTGGCTGCGATGGGTCGCATGTCGGCCGCAGTGGCGCACGAAATACGCAACCCTTTGGCTGCCATAGCCCAAGCCAACGCGCTGTTGGCTGAGGACAACTTGCTACCGGCCCAACAGCAACTGACCAATATGGTGCAACACAACGCGCTGCGTTTAGCCCGTATCGTGGACGACGTGCTGGACATATCGCGTGCAGCGCCAGCGGCATCGTCGTCGTCTCTGCTACCCGAGGCCGAGCAGATGATTGCGACTATTAGCCGCGATTGGGCAGCGCAAAACCAGTGCGCCGATATGCTGTGGTTAAGCTGGCCAGCATCGACAGAGCAAGCCAGTTGCTTGGTGTTTGAAGAAGACCATCTGCGCCGAGTGTTGATCAACTTGCTAGACAACGCCTTGCGCTATGCACACAAACGCTCTGCATCAATCCGTGTCACGGTGCGTCAAAGCGAGGAAGCTGGCGACAGCCTATTGCGATTGTCAGTCTGGAGCGATGCGCCGCCCTTAGACAAGGGCGTGGAGCGGCATTTGTTTGAGCCATTTTTTAGCTCTGAGAGCCGATCCAGCGGCCTAGGCTTGTACATATGCCGCGAGCTGTGCGCACGCCACGGCGCTACCATTGGCTACCAGCGCAGTGACCAAGCTGCCATATCGGGTAATGAATTTTTTGTGGTGTTCAAAATAGCAGGTGCTATGCTGTCCACAGTACCTGCAGACCTATAAAATATATCCATGGCAACAACTTCAAACGCTCACACGGTATTGGTCATTGACGACGAGCCCGATTTGCGCACACTGTACGAGTTTAGCTTGCAGCGTGAGGGCTATACCGTGCACAGTGCGCAAAGCGTGGCCCAGGCGCTGCAAGCACTGCAAACACGGCGCTATGACGCTGTGATCAGCGATATGCGCTTGCAAGACGGCCTGGGTTTAGATGTTCTGAAATTTCTCACGCAAAACCAGCGCAGTGAGCGCTGTATTGTTATCACGGCTTACGGCTCTGCAGAAAACGCTGTAGAAGCTCTTAAAGCTGGAGCTTTTGATTATTTAACCAAGCCAGTAGATTTAAAACAGTTCCGCAGCGCAGTGGCCCAAGCGGTACTGTCATCGGCGGCGGCTGAGCAGCCTGTGCCTCAAGAGGCGCTGCTAGCCCAACCCGCTAGTGCGCCTGCCGCTGCGCCATACACTGCAGCAGTAAAAGCTGGTTCCACGCAAAGTGACGCCGATGACAACGTCAATACACTAGAGCAGGCAATGCTGAGGGCTGCTACAACTATCAAGCCTGCTGCAACCGATCAGCCTGCTGCTCTTTTACGTATGGTGGGCGAATCTGCCGCGATGCAGGCTGTGCGCGACCGTGTGGCCAAAGTAGCGCGCAGCATGGCCCCCGTGCTGGTGCGCGGTGAATCTGGCACGGGCAAAGAACTGGTCGCTAAAGCAATCCACGCTTGCAGCCACCGCGCCACTGGCCCGTTTGTTGCGGTTAACTGCGGTGCCATTCCTGAGCAGTTGCTAGAAGCCGAGTTTTTTGGCGCACGCAAAGGTGCCTACACCGGCTCTAACCAAGACCGAGACGGTTACTTTCAAGCGGCTCATAACGGGACACTGTTTTTGGATGAAATCGGTGATTTGCCATTGGCCATGCAAGCTAAGTTATTGCGTGCTATTCAAGAACGCAGCGTACGGGCGCTGGGCGGCACCCAAGAAGAGGCCATTGACACGCGCATTGTCAGCGCTACCCACCACGATTTATCAGCTCTGGTAGCCAAAGGCCTGTTTCGACAAGACCTGTACTACCGCTTGAACGTGATTGAAATTACCTTACCCGCATTGCGCGACAGGCGGCAAGATATTCCGCAACTGGCGCAGGCCCTGTTAGCCCGTATCGCTAGCGAAACAGGTGTAGCCCAGCGCAAAGTGTCTGAGCCCATGATGGCTGCTTTGCAAAATAGCGCCTTGCAAGGTAACGTGCGCGAGCTGGAAAATATATTGCACCGTGCGCTAGCTTTGTCAGACGGCGATGAGCTGGAGTTGGAAGACCACGATATTGATTCAGCTGGAGCTGCGTCTGCAGCCGACACTGAGCATGCTCTTGCAGCGCATTCGGAAGCTGGTGATGATGCCGACTCGCCGGCCACCATGCCCAGCGACTTGCAGTCGCATTTGGATATTCAAGAAAAAGCAATTTTGATGCAGGCTTTAACGCAAAGCGGCTTTAACAGAACTGCCGCTGCTGCCCGATTGGGTATTAGCTTGCGCCAGATACGCTACCGAATGGTGCGCCTAGGCATTGACGCCCAGACGGTGCCTGAGCCCACTAACGAAGCTTGAAGTCACTGATGCCTAGCCCGCCCAGTGCTGTTCAACCTGTCCATGGCAACGCTGCGCCCGATCAGCGCACGCAGCACATGGCATGGCAAGATGGCTGGAACCCTGCGGCACGCTGCGTGGCATCACCCAACTATGGCCCCCGTCCCGCGGGGACTGTGAC
Source organism: Polaromonas sp. (assembly GCA_031415895.1). Classification (GTDB taxonomy): domain Bacteria; phylum Pseudomonadota; class Gammaproteobacteria; order Burkholderiales; family Burkholderiaceae_C; genus JAAFIP01. Next base: position 8,501 of record JANOSN010000782.1, read on the forward strand.
CGATTTGCTGGTAGTGCACTCAATCAGCTTGCCTCCCGGGCAGTACGGTGGTGGTTTTATCCAAGCATTGTTTACCAATCAGCTCGATTGGGATGCTCATCCTTACTTTCAGTCTATTCGCGGCGCGCAAGTGTCCTCGCATTTTTTAATAGCACGCGACGCTAGTTTGTGGCAGTTTGTCAGCTGTGACCAACGCGCCTGGCACGCGGGTGCTTCAACTTTTTGTGGACGCGAGAATTGCAACGATTACTCTATAGGCATTGAGATGGAGGGTTTGGAAGGGCAAACTTTTGAACCCGCTCAGTACGCAAGCTTGGTACGTTTGTGCCAAGGCTTGCGAACGCAATACCCTATCGAATATATCGTTGGCCATGAGCATATTGCGCCAGGCCGCAAGCAAGACCCTGGGCCTGGGTTTGACTGGGCGCTGTTGCAGCAAGGGCTAAGCTGGAAGCCTGAGGCCCTGCCTTTTTTCGTTAAGTGAAAAAAAGACCCCGCGCAAGCGAGTAAACAGTCAGGGTAGATGACATAAACTAGCCCTGGTTATAGACCCCAACAAGGCTGCAAACGAGTGCACTGCTGTGTAGCGTCTAGCCAAACCCAGTCGTGATGCGGCCTAGCAAGCCATAACCTCTAAAAGAGCCCGTCATATCTGCTTGGACAACGGGCCGGGGTTTGTCCATGAGGCGCCTGTAAGCATTTTTTTACCTATTCTGGGCTCAAAGCTTTACACCACGAGATACACTACATATAGTGTCTTGCCAACACAAGCAACACTAGATATAGTGTGTAGCTGCTGGCAAATCTGAGACTTTTTGAACTGCTGGATGCAGTACGCTAGCCGTGCTAATACCAAAATATAAACAATATTGATGTGAACTTCGAGGCAACAATGCAAACACTATCGTCAACCGAAACGTCATCTTCTGCAGGCTCCACAGGCGCTGCCCAAGCTCGCGCGTCTGATCGTCATCCAAGCGGCGAGCGTGTGATGGCTGCCCAAACTTTGGCGCAATACCAAATCATCCGTCGTAACGGCGCTGTAGTGCCATTCGAGCCGGGCAAAATTGCAGTAGCGATGATGAAGGCGTTTTTGGCAGTGCATGGCACTCAAGGCGCTGCGTCAGCCAGCGTGCGTGAAACCGTGGAAGGCCTCACGCAAGCCGTGGTGCGCGCCTTAGTGCGTTCGCGCCCCAGCGGCGGTACATTCCATATCGAAGACGTGCAAGACCAAGCTGAATTGGGCTTGATGCGTGGCGGCCACCAAGAGGTGGCGCGTGCCTATGTACTCTACCGAGAGCGCCGCACGCAAGAGCGTGTTAAACAATCGCCAGCAGCACTAGCGGCAACCGAGACTAGCTTGCATGTCATTGATGGCGGCAAGCGCGTAGCGTTAGACATGGTCAAGCTGCGCCACCTGATCACCTCTTCTTGCGCCAACCTGGGCAAGGACGTGACCCCTGAGCCTATTTTGTCGGAAACCCTGCGCAATTTGTACGACGGTGTGCCAGTTGAGGAGGTCTACAAAGCCTCTATCTTGGCTGCACGTACCCTGATCGAAAAAGACCCTGATTACACCTACGCTACTTCGCGTTTGTTGATGCATACCATCCGCAAAGAAATCTTGGGTGAAGAGGCGACGCATGAGCAGATGGGTGAGAAATATCCAGAATACTTCCCTAAGTTCATTAAAAAGGGCGTTGATAACGACTTGCTCGATGAGCGTTTGCTGCAGTTTGACTTGAAAAAACTGGGCGCAGCTTTAAAACCAGAGCGCGATTTACAGTTTGATTACTTGGGCTTGCAAACCCTGTATGACCGTTACTTCTTGCATGTACGCAAAGCCCGCATTGAAATGCCGCAAGCGTTTTTCATGCGCGTGGCTATGGGCTTGTCACTCAATGAAATCAACCGCGAAGCACGCGCCATTGAATTTTATGAAGTGCTGTCTTCTTTTGACTTCATGTCCAGTACGCCCACCTTGTTTAACAGCGGTACATTGCGTTCGCAGCTGTCTAGCTGTTACTTAACTACCGTGCCTGACGACTTGGACGGCATTTACGAGTCCATCAAAGAGAATGCATTGCTCTCCAAATTCGCTGGCGGTTTGGGTAACGACTGGACGCGCGTGCGTGCTTTGGGCGCTCATATTAAAGGCACCAATGGTGAGTCACAGGGCGTTGTCCCTTTCCTTAAAGTAGTCAACGATACTGCCGTCGCTGTGAACCAGGGCGGCAAGCGCAAGGGCGCCGTGTGTACTTATCTAGAAACTTGGCACCTAGATATGGAAGAGTTCCTAGAGCTGCGTAAAAATACGGGCGATGACCGCCGCCGCACGCACGACATGAACACGGCCAACTGGATCCCTGACTTGTTCATGCGCCGCGTGATGGAAAAAGGCGAGTGGACTTTGTTCTCACCTAATAACGTTCCTGACTTGCACGACAAGTTTGGTGCTGACTTCGAAAAGGCTTACGTTGCTTACGAAGCCAAAGCAGCTGCGGGCGAGATCAAGCCGTACCGTACCGTTCAGGCTGCCGACATGTGGCGCAAGATGTTGACCATGTTGTTTGAAACCGGTCACCCTTGGATCACCTTCAAAGACGCTTGCAATGTGCGCTCACCCCAGCAACACATCGGTGTAGTGCACTCGTCTAACCTGTGCACCGAAATCACGCTTAACACCAGCGACACCGAAACCGCAGTGTGCAACTTGGGTTCTGTGAACTTGGTGCAACACTTAAAAGACGGCAAGCTAGACCACGAGAAGTTACGCAAAACCATTACGGTGGCCATGCGTATGCTGGACAACGTGATCGACATCAACTACTACGCTGTGAAGAAAGCCCGTGACTCTAATATGCGTCACCGCCCTGTGGGGCTGGGTTTGATGGCCTTCCAAGACAGCTTGTATGAGCTGCGCGTGCCCTATGCTAGCCAAGCCGCTGTAGATTTTGCAGACCAATCCATGGAAGCCATTTGCTACTACGCCTACTGGGCCTCCACCGAGCTTGCCAAAGAGCGCGGCCAATACTCTAGCTACAAGGGTTCACTGTGGGATCGCGGTATTTTGCCGCTCGACACCCTTGACCTATTGGCCAAAGAACGTGGTGGTTATGTAGAAGTTGACCGCTCTGCCAAACTTGACTGGGACACGTTGCGTAAGAAAATCGCACAAGATGGCATGCGCAACTCTAACTGTGTTGCGATAGCTCCTACCGCTACCATTTCCAACATCATTGGAGTTGACGCCTGTATCGAGCCATGTTTTGGCAACTTGTCGGTCAAATCCAATCTGTCAGGCGAATTCACCATCATCAACGGTTACTTGGTTCGCGACTTAAAGCGCCTAGGGCTTTGGGATGATGTGATGGTCATGGACTTAAAGCACTACGACGGTTCTCTGCGCCCGATTGACCGTGTGCCACAAGAAATCAAATCCTTGTACGCCACCGCATTTGAGGTGGACACTACCTGGATCATTGAAGCTGCGTCACGCCGCCAAAAGTGGATTGACCAAGCACAGTCACTCAATATCTATATGTCCGGTGCCTCGGGTAAAAAGTTAGACGATACCTACAAGCTGGCCTGGACCCGTGGCTTGAAGACAACTTATTATTTGCGCACGGTCGGTGCTACGCACGCTGAAAAATCAACTGTGAAAGCAGGCAATATGAACTCGGTGTCGTCTGGCAGTGCTGGCCCGGCAACGGCGATGTCGGCTCTAGATGTGGCGGCAGCTGCAGCGCGCGAACAAATGGGTTCTTTGCCTGCAACAGACATCAAGTTCTGCGGTGTGGACGATCCTACGTGTGAGTCTTGCCAGTGATGCAACTAGCAAGCGTTGCTGTGCAAACAAAGCTTTATAAGGTGCTCTGATTTAGATAGCTTGCGTATTTAACCCACGCAATCAAAATTCATAGCACTACAAAGCGATGCAAAACAGCAACACAATAACGCGCCATATTGCGCAAAGACTTTGCAAATAACACAGTCTGCTCTCATAATTGAAGTATTGGAAAAAATATGTTGACCTGGGACGAAGAAGTATCTACTGCACTTAACAATGCAGCACTAAGCAGCTCGCTTGCAAGCCGCTTGGATCAACTGCCTCCAACGATGATTGATGCAGCTGTTGCACCACGCCGTTTGTTAGATGATGGCGCTCCGGTGCCTACACCAGTTGCAGCTGCTGTCCAAGCAGTAGCCAAGCCCGTAACTCCATCAGTTAGTGGTCACCGTGTTAACGCTGCCGACAAGCGCATCATCAACGGCCAGACTGACGTTAACCAGTTGGTGCCTTTCAAATACAAATGGGCTTGGGAAAAGTATTTGGCCACTTGCGCCAACCACTGGATGCCGCAAGAAGTCAACATGACACGCGACATTGCTTTGTGGAAAGACCCCAACGGTTTGACAGACGACGAGCGCCGCTTGATCAAGCGTAACCTAGGCTTTTTTGTTACGGCTGACTCTTTAGCCGCCAACAATATTGTTTTGGGCACTTATCGCCACATTACGGCACCAGAGTGCCGACAGTTCCTATTGCGCCAAGCTTTTGAAGAGGCTATTCATACCCATGCGTACCAGTACATTACTGAGTCCTTGGGTTTGGACGAGAGCGAGATTTTCAACGCTTATAACGAAGTGCAATCTATCAAAGACAAAGACCAGTTTTTGATTCCATTCATTTCGGTGATCTCGGACCCTAACTTCAAGACCGGCACCCACGAAGCCGACCAAACATTGCTCAAATCCTTGATCGTGTTTGCTTGTCTTATGGAAGGCCTGTTTTTCTACGTTGGCTTTACGCAAATTTTGGCTCTAGGCCGTCAAAACAAAATGACCGGCGCTGCAGAGCAGTACCAGTACATTTTGCGTGATGAGTCTATGCACTGCAATTTTGGTATTGACTTGATTAATCAGCTCAAACTAGAAAATCCACATTTGTGGACTTCTGAATTCAAGGCTGAGATCAATGCGCTATTCATGAAAGCAGTTGAGCTGGAATACCGCTACGCTGAGGACACCATGCCACGCGGCGTGTTGGGTCTGAATGCTTCTATGTTTAAAGGCTATTTGCGCTACATTGCTAACCGCCGTGCAACGCAAATTGGTTTAGAAGAGTTGTTCCCTGGTGAAGAAAATCCTTTCCCATGGATGAGCGAAATGATTGACTTGAAGAAAGAGCGCAATTTCTTTGAAACGCGAGTGATTGAATACCAATCCGGCGGCGCTTTGTCTTGGGACTAACATACCACTAATGATAAGTAAGACACTATTCCAAACCTCCAACACTGCGCAGCATAAGCGCGGTTTGGAAGTTTGTTCCCCCATTCAGCGCGCTGGACAGTCTGTCCAACGCGCTGAATCGCTTTTGGCATCCAACATGCCCGAAGTGCATTCCAAGTTGAAATCTCAACTAGATCTAGGAGAATGAAAATGGCAACTGCGAAAAAAGCACCGGC
>JANOSN010000783.1:0-1407 GCA_031415895.1 Polaromonas sp.
CATCAAATGCGAAGCCCACATGCAGTCGCTGCGCCTTGCTGCTGCCACGGCACTGCACATGGCAGCGGGCAGGCACATGAGCCATTCTGCTTCGGTGCAGCCCATTTCACGGTCAAACTGTTTTGCGTAGAAAGATTGCACTTTTACCTATCAAATAGTCTTGTAGTCCACGTATTTAATGCTCAGACAGCTATTAAATTCATAGTGAACGAGCGATACCATAGTTTAATCACCAACTTTAACAGTAGCCTTAGCCACCAGCAATTGGTGGCCAAATCGCCAGTACATCGCCTTCCTGCAAGGTGCGCGTGGCGCGCTTGTCGGGGTCTACATACGTACCGTTGATCAACACCAAGTGCACCAGTTTTACCGGCATGCCAAACGGTTCAATGATTTGCAAAATACTGGATTCAGGTGGAACGTCTAGCTGCGTAATGTTGCTGGTACGGTCTGCGGGAGGCAGATAGTCGGTCAGCGAGGCGAAAAGTTTCAGGGTAATTTTCATGTCATCGGTCAACGTTGCAAATGCACATCGCACAGCACACTACGCATTGCAGAGCAAAGTATGCCAGTATAAAAATAACGCCAATCCACATGCATAAGATGGTAGCGGGTTTAGTGGGGCGATTTAGTGGCGAAATTTACTTGGCACGTCGCGCCATGTCAGCCGCGCCGCTCCACCCGCCCTGTGCCTGCGCTGTGGCCAGATACGCCGCCATCAACTGGGTTGGGTCAGATTGCAGCTTGGCCTTCCAGTCGCCCAGTTTGACCTTGCCCTCTACCAAGCCGCGCAGCGCGCCTACGTGGTCTGTCCAGCCAATAGAGTTGCAACCCACCATGACATCGTCTTTAAACTGCATGGAGAGCAGCTTGTGGTGCGCATCGTCTTTCAGCTCAATCTGCTCGCCGCCGGGCACGCCTTGCCAGCTACCAAAGCTGGTAGACACCAAGCCCAGCGTGTCTAGCACGTTGATTTGCGTCACTTGCTTTAGGCTAGCGTGCTGCCCCACCATATTCAGTGCGGCTATGCGGGCCTGGTCTGCTGCATTGGGCTGAATGGCGCTGACCACCTGCGCGCGCGTGAAATGGTCAAACGCCTCGGCGCAGTCGCCTGCGGCGTACACGCCGGGTGCATTGGTTTGCATACGGTCGTCGGTCAGCACACCGGTTTTACAAGTGATGCCAGAGTCTTTCAAAAAGCCAATCGTGGGCTTAACACCTGTGGCGCTGATGATGACATCGACCTCAATGCTTTGCCCCGTAGACAGTTTGGCCACCAGAGCAGAGCCGTTTTGTGTGATGGCCTCTACCTTAGCGCCCGTGTGTACGTCAACTCCTTTGCTTTGCACCCAACTTTTAATCATGCCACCTGCAGCCGGGCCCATCATGCGCGGCACCATGCGGTCG
>JANOSN010000784.1:0-4015 GCA_031415895.1 Polaromonas sp.
CCGCAAACCCGTTTTGTGACTAAAAAAGCTTTGGCACTGGGCTTAAAACCTATCGTTGTGGTCAACAAAGTTGACCGCCCAGGTTCGCGCCCAGACTACGTGATCAATGCGGCGTTTGAGCTGTTTGACAAGCTGGGTGCCACCGAAGAGCAGCTGGATTTTCCTGTGGTGTACGCATCAGGCCTGAATGGCTGGGCCACCATGAAAGAGGGCGCTGCAGGCGAGCAGTGGGGCAAAGACTTGGCCCCCTTGTTTGACACCGTGCTTAGCCATGTGAAGGCCCACGCGGGTGACCCTGCCGCGCCTTTGCAATTGCAAATCTCCAGCATGGACTACTCCAGCTACGTTGGCAAAATCGGCGTAGGCCGTATTAACCAAGGCACCTTAAAAATGCCGCAAGACGTAGTGATGGTCACCGGCATGGACGGCACGCCTGTCAAGTGCCGTATTAACCAAGTGCTGACGTTTGAAGGCCTAGAGCGCCGTCCGCTAGAAGTGGGTGAAGTGGCATTGCCAGGCCACATCGTGCTGATCAACGGTATTGAAGACATTGCACTGGGCGTAACGATTACCGACCCACTGTCACCCCAGCCACTGCCCATGCTGAAAGTGGACGAACCGACGCTGACGATGAATTTTTGCGTTAACAACTCGCCGCTCGCTGGCCGCGAAGGCAAGTATGTGACCAGCCGCCAACTGTATGACCGCTTGCAGCGCGAGCTGCAGTCCAACATGGCACTGCGTGTGAAAGACACTGACGAAGACGGTATTTTTGAAGTGTCGGGTCGTGGTGAATTGCACTTGACCATCTTGCTAGAGACCATGCGCCGTGAAGGCTACGAGCTGGCTGTGGGCAAACCGCGCGTGGTATTCAAAGAAATCAATGGCGAAAAGTGCGAGCCTATTGAGATGTTGACTGTCGACATCGAAGAGCAGCACCAAGGCGGCGTGATGCAAGCCCTGGGCGAGCGTAAAGGCGACTTGGCCAACATGGAACCAGATGGCCGTGGCCGTGTGCGCTTGGAGTACAAAATTCCAGCGCGTGGTTTGATTGGTTTTCGCAATGAGTTTTTAAACTTGACGCGCGGTACCGGCTTGGCCAGCAACATTTTTGACAGCTACGAACCCTTCCGTGGTGAGATTCCAGGCCGTAAAAACGGCGTGCTGATCTCGATGGATGATGGCGAAATTGTGACCTACTCTCTTGGCAAGCTAGACGACCGTGGCCGCATGATCGTAAAAGCTGGCGACCCTGTGTACGAAGGCATGATTGTGGGTATCCACAACCGCGATAACGACCTGATCGTGAACGCAGTGCGCATGAAGCAGCTCACCAACTTCCGCGTGAGCGGCAAAGAAGACGCTATCAAGATCACGCCACCGATTATTCTGACGCTTGAAACTGCGGTGGAATTTTTGGAGGACGATGAGTTGGTAGAAATCACGCCTAAGTCGATTCGCTTGCGCAAGCGCTACTTGAAAGAGCACGAGCGTAAGAAGGCTGGTCGCGGTTAATTTGCACCGAGCAGAGAACTTCTAAAACCAGATACAGGCCGCGAAGGGCGCTAAAGTTACGCGAAGGACGCGAAAGGAATACCAAAATAGGTGGTCTTAATGGAGCACTGTTGAACTGAGTTTTTTTACTTGGTTTCTTTTGAGGGGTTTTCTTTTGCGTCCTTCGCGTAATCTTCGCGCACTTCGCGGCCTGTCCCCGTTTTATCTACGATCCATCGACGTGATGAAGATATGAAGCTAACCCACAGTAAAGCCGTTCTAGTAATGATCGCAGTCACCCTGATGTGGTCTATCGCAGGGGTGGTGACGCGGCAGCTAGAGCACGCTAAAAGTTTTGAAGTTACGTTTTGGCGTAGCTTCTTTACCATGGTGTCGCTGCTGATTATTTTGCCGCTATGGCAAGGTAAAGACGTGTTTCGCAAGATGCATTGGTCAAGCAAATCTTTTTGGATATCGGGCGTGTGCTGGAGCGTGATGTTTACGGCATTCATGATCGCCTTAACACTGACGACGGTAGGTAATGTACTGGTGACGATGGCAGTGGGGCCATTATTGACTGCGTTGATGGCGCGTTTTTTTATTGGTCATCAATTACCAACGCGCACTTGGGTTGCCATTGCAGTGGCGGGTGCAGGCATAGCGTATATGTTTGGCTCGCAAATGAACATGGGTGCGCCGGGCGCTTTACTCGGCTGCTTGGTGGCGATACTGGTGCCTATAGCTGCCGCGACACATTGGACGGTAGTGCAAAAAGCGCAGGCTCACGGTGACCAGCTTGACCTAGTGCCCTGCGTACTAGTGGGCGCTGTGATCTCGTCATTCGTCACACTACCTTTGGCGTTCCCTTTCGTAGCTTCTAGCAAAGATATCGCTTGGCTGGGTCTGCTAGGCTTGGTGCAACTGGCTATTCCGTGCACGCTGTCTGTGGTGTGCGCCCGGGTGCTCAAAGCCCCCGAGGTGTCGCTGCTGGCATTGTTAGAGGTTATTTTTGGCATCGCGCTGGCATGGCTGGGTGCTAATGAGGTGCCTAGCCAGACAGTGGTGCTGGGCGGTGCACTGGTGATCGGCGCGTTGCTAGCCAATGAAATACTGGGTTGGAAGGATAAAACGAATGCAGTCTGAACAACATGTTTTGACCGAAGTGCGTGGTTGCGCGGGTTTGATTACGCTGAACCGCGCTAAGGCACTCAACGCTTTGTCGTTACCCATGATCCGCGACATCACTGCGGCATTGGTAGATTGGAAATCCAACCCCGCTATTGAACTGGTGGCTATACGCGGCATGGGCAAAAACCCGGCGCATGCAGCAGATGCCAGTGCTCCAGCCTTCATACCGTTTGGCAGCTTTTGTGCAGGTGGAGACATTCGCTTTTTTCACCAAGCTGCATTGGCCACAGACCCTACGCTAGAGGACTTTTTTACCGAAGAATACGCACTTAACCACTTGATTCACACTTACCCCAAACCGTATGTCGCCTTCATGGACGGCATAGTGATGGGAGGTGGCATGGGTATCAGCCAAGGCGCTAGCCACCGTATCGTGACTGAACGCACCAAGATGGCCATGCCCGAGACGGGCATTGGACTGTTCCCAGATGTGGGCGGCGGCTACTTTTTAAGCCGCTGTCCGGGCAGAGTGGGTGAGTATTTAGGGTTGACAGGGCGGATGATCGGTGGAGATGAAGCTGTATCTTGCCAACTGGCCGATACGTTAGTGAGCAGTACGGCGTTGACCCAGCTGTGGGACGCGCTGCCTACACTGAACGTGGTAAGTACTGCCGCAGTGGGCGAGCTATTTGCTATTAAAAGTGTAGCTGCTAATGCAGTAAATACTAGGACTACAGTGCTAAATCGTTCCCAAATAGATACTATTTTTGCACTTAACACTGTCAGCGATATGCTGGTGGCCTTAGACAAAGATACCAGCCCCTGGGCCCTTGAGACGGCGGCTACATTGCGCAAACGCTCGCCACTCATGCTGCATGTGGTGCTAGAGCTGATTCACCGCGCACGCAGCATGAGCTTGGCAGATGACTTGCGGCTTGAGCGCGATTTAGTACGCCATTGTTTTCATACTGTACATCTGCAACGCTCGGGTACTAGCAGTGAAACGGTGGAAGGCATCCGCGCATTGGCGGTAGACAAGGACCACGCGCCGATGTGGAACCCCGCACGCATTGAAGATGTGAAGCCTGAGATGGTGGAGCCGTTCTTTACTAGCCCTTGGCCTGTGAGTGCACACCCGTTGCGATCGTTGGCTTAGCGCAGCTGGGTGACAAGCTGGATGACAAGCTGGGCAACAGATAGCGCTTACGCTATTGTGGTTTGCATTAAAAAAGGGCACCGAGGTGCCCTTTTAGCCGACGTTTAGAAACGCTTAATCGCGTTCGCCGCCAAAAATACCTAGTAGTGACAGCAAGCTTTGAAACACGTTGAAGATGTCCAAATACAAAGACAGCGTCGCGCTGATGTAGTTGGTCTCGCCGCCGTCCATGATCTG
>JANOSN010000785.1:0-5396 GCA_031415895.1 Polaromonas sp.
GCGCATAGACCGTGGCTTTGAGTTTGCCCAGCAGAGGGCCATTGAGTTTGTCGCTCGCGTACAGCACTCTGGCCGTGCCAATCAAGTGCTGGGCCAGTTCGGCAAAGACTTGCCAGGGACGCGTGGCATTGGCGTGGGCCAAGGTGTTGCGCGAGATACCCTTGCAGCGCAGGCCCATGTGATACCACTGCGCACGCTCCTGGCGCAAATTGAGCTCGATGCTGCGCAGCGAATCGCGCCCTGTGAGCTGTGCGTAGGCCATGACATAGAACTGATCCAGACAGGAAAAATCTTTGACCTTGTGTTGAGCGCGGTGCGTGGCAACGATGCGCGAGAACGCCTTGATGGGAAATTCGCGCATGAGTTGAGAGAAGACGAGTTGACCCGCAAGCATGTACATCCTTGGCTGAAAACAGCCTTGGAGCATGCCCGGTTGTGCAAAAACGATTTATATCGAGGACAAACACAAATGGTGATTTCTTCAAACAATTCATCAACTTACGGGCAATCAACTTGATAACGTTGGGACACTAGTGATATTTTTTGTCTTCTTTTGCGTCCTTCGCGAAATCTTAGCGCACTTCGCGTCCGGTATTTTTCTTCGCTTTAGAGTTTTAGAATTTTAGAATTCCTGCCATCAGCATACACAAACCCCATAGGCAAACCCGCCCCTGCGGTCATGCCGTATAGCGGCTCGCCAGGCAAGCCTATTTTGAGTGGTTCACGCGCAGCGATGAGTTTTTCAATGTCGATGCCGGTGCGCACACCCATGGCTTCAAACATCATGACCAAGTCTTCGGTGACCACGTTGCCTGATGCGCCCGGTGCGTGCGGGCAGCCGCCTAGGCCTGCCAGGGATGAGTCAAACCCACGGATACCTTCGTCATACGCTGCCAAGCAGTTGGCGATGCCCAGGCCGCGTGTGTTGTGCATGTGCGCCGAGCTGACGCGCTCTAGGCCCACAGCGGCAATGGCGCGTTGAAATAAGCGGCGCACTTGTGCCGGGTTGGCCATACCGGTCGTGTCGGCAAGACTAGTTTCGTCAGCGCCTGCGGCTATCACGTCTTCTACCAGCTTGATGACATCATCTTCAGGCACGACCCCTTGCAATGTGCAGCCAAATGCCACGCTGATGCCCGCTTCAATTTTTACTTGCGGGGCTATGTCGTTGCGCAGCGCCACAATGCCGCACACCTCATCGACCATTTGCTGGCGCGTTTTGCGCACATTAGCGCGCGAGTGGGCCTCGCTGGCTGAGCACGGAATGGTGATCTTGTGCACGCCCGCAGCCATCGCCGCCTGCGCGCCCTTAAGGTTAGGCACCAAGCCGACAATGCTCAAGCCCACAAAGCTGCGTGCGTAGTGCGTGATCTCGGCAGCATCGGCCATTTGAGGCAGCAGCTTGGGCGGCACAAACGAGGTGACTTCTATCTCTTGCACGCCAGCAGCCACCAGCGCGGCTAGCCACAGCTTTTTATGCTCTGTTGGCATGGTGCGGCTCACGGCCTGCAAGCCATCGCGCATGCCTACTTCGCTGATCAGCACATCAACTTTTGATAAATTCATATTTTGTTATGTCTTGCAAGATTATTTTTACTTCGTGAGTTACAGCATAAACGCAATTTTGCGCCATCACATCACGCCACCCTTCGCAAATCATCAACCTACATCATCGCCAGCCAAGATGCCCCACACAGCGCGCAGCTGCAGCCCAGAGCGTCGTTATGTTTTGCACGCTCAATTACCCATGATTTAGGTGCAGATTACTAAACTATTGCTAAATTAATAAGCATAGAAGTATCGAATACAGTGTAGAGATGGAAAAACCACGCCCTACCTTTGCGCAAAAGCCCAAAGCCGTCTTGTTTGACGCTTACGGCACGCTGTTTGACGTATACAGCGTAGCGTTGCTAGCTGAACAGCTATATCCCGGCCACGGGCAGGCACTGAGCGTGCTGTGGCGCGACAAACAGATTGAGTACACCCGTCTGCTAACCACCAGCAACCACGGTGCACACTACCAGCCGTTTTGGCAAGTGACACAAGCCGCGCTGCGATATGCTATAAATATAATAGCGCCAAAGATAATAAATACTTGGACTACTGGCCAATTTGACACTAAAAACACTGACGCAGCCGTGCAGCAGCTGATGAACCAATACAGCTACCTTAGCGCGTTCCCAGAAAATAAAGAAGTGCTGCAACAACTTAAAGCGCAAGGCATTCCCACTGGTATCCTAAGCAACGGCGATCCCGCCATGTTGGATGTAGCAGTCAAATCCGCTGGCTTTGCCGACTTGCTAGACCACGTTATCAGCGTCGACAGCATTCGCAAATTCAAAACCCATCCCGATGCTTACGCGCTGGGCTGCCATGCTACTGGTTTGCAGGCTAAACAAATTTTGTTTGTGAGCAGCAATGCTTGGGATGCGCTGGCGGCCACATGGTTTGGCTACCAAACGCTGTGGGTTAACCGCGCTAACCTACCCTTTGAAGAGCTGGGCACTCAGCCTACGCGCACGGGCTCTAGCCTACGCGATGTTCTTGAATTTTTTGATTAACCACCGACTGTGAATACCTTTTTTGGACGCGAAGTGCGCAAAGGTTTCGCGAAGGACGCGAAATAAGACAAAATAAATACCAAAATATCAAAGCTGAAATAATCTAATCTAATTTGTATCTTTTCTTTTTACTTTTTTCTTTTTACTTTTACTTTTTTTCTTTTTCTTCTTTCGCGCCCTTCGCGAAATCTTAGCGTCCTTCGCGTCCAAATCTTTTTAGCCCTTCAAAATACACCATCTCATCAAGGAAATAACCCATGACCACTCAACGCACCAAAACCCACAGCCTGCAAGTTGCCACCAACTTATACGACTTCGTCAACAACCAAGTATTACCCGGCACTGGTGTGAAGCCAGATAAATTTTGGAAAGGGTTTGATGCGATCGTGCAAAGCCTGGCCCCTAAAAACATCAGCCTGCTGGCCGAACGTGACCGCTTACAAACTGAGCTGGACACTTGGCACAAAGCCAAACCAGGCCCGATTACCAACATGCCCGCCTACCGCAAGTTTTTAGAAAAAATTGGCTACTTGGTGCCCGAACCTAAAAAAGTTACCGCCACCACGTCCAATGTGGATGCCGAACTGGCTACCCAAGCAGGCCCACAGCTGGTGGTGCCTATTTTGAACGCACGCTACGCACTCAACGCTGCCAACGCACGCTGGGGCAGCCTGTACGACGCGCTGTACGGGACAGACGCTATCAGCGAGGCCAATGGCTGCGAGCGCGCAGGCCCGTACAACACCAAGCGCGGTGCCAAAGTGATCGAATACGCACGCTACGTGCTAGATCGCACCGCGCCGCTTAAAAAAGGCTCTCACATTGATAGCACAGCCTACAGCGTGCAGGGCGGCAAGCTGGTGGTCACGTTGCAAGGCGGTGCAACTACAAAATTGCAAGACAGCAAGCGGTTCGTTGGTCATCAAGGTGATGCCAAGTTTCCTAAATCTGTTTTGCTACAACACAACGGCCTGCATCTAGATATTCAAATCAACCGCGCCACACCCATTGGTGCCAACGACGCAGCGGGTGTCAGCGACTTAGTGCTCGAGTCTGCGCTGTCCACCATTTTAGATTTAGAAGACTCGGTTGCCGTGGTGGACGCTGACGACAAAGTGCTGGCCTACAGCAACTGGCTGGGCATCTTAAAAGGCACACTCACTGAGAGCGTGACCAAAGGCGACAAAACGTTTACACGTGGCCTCAACGCTGACCGTGAATACACAGGCGCTGATGGCAAAAAAGTTAAATTGCACGGCCGCTCGCTCATGTTTTTGCGCAACGTGGGCCATTTGATGACCAACCCGGCCATCACTTACACCGCCAAAGACGGCAGCACCCAAGAAATTCCTGAAGGTATTTTGGACGCAGTGGTCACCACCACGATTGCAATGCATGACCTTAAAGGCAATGCAAAGAACGGCATTCGCAACTCACGCAAAGGCAGCGTCTACATTGTCAAACCCAAAATGCACGGCCCGTTTGAAGTAGCCTTTGCATCTGAGCTGTTTGGTCAGGTAGAAAAGCTGCTGGGCCTGAAAGCCAACACCGTCAAGCTAGGCATCATGGACGAAGAGCGCCGCACCAGTGCTAACCTTAAAGCTTGTATTGCCGCTGCCAGCGCGCGCGTAGCTTTTATCAACACGGGCTTCTTAGACCGCACTGGCGACGAAATGCACACCGCCATGCAGGCCGGCCCGATGATCCGCAAAGGCGATATGAAAACCAGCGCGTGGATTGGCGCGTACGAAAAGAACAACGTGTTAGTAGGTTTGGCATGCGGATTAAGAGGCAAAGCCCAAATCGGCAAAGGCATGTGGGCCATGCCCGACCTGATGGCCGACATGCTGAAACAAAAAATCGGCCACCCCATGGCAGGTGCCAATACCGCCTGGGTGCCCAGCCCCACTGCGGCTACATTGCACGCCATGCACTACCACCAGGTTAAAGTCAGCGATGTGCAAAAGCAGATCGAAAAAGCGGCGGCACAAGTCAAAGGCCAACGCGACATTACCTTGAACGCGTTGCTACAAGTCCCCGTCACCAACACCCCCAACTGGACAGCCACTGAGAAACAGCAAGAGCTAGACAACAACGCCCAAGGCATCCTAGGCTACGTGGTGCGCTGGATCGACCAAGGCGTAGGCTGCAGCAAAGTGCCCGACATCAACGGCATAGGCCTGATGGAAGACCGCGCCACCCTGCGCATCAGCAGCCAACACATCGCCAACTGGCTGCACCACGGCGTGGTGAGCCGCAAGCAAGTCAACGACACCTTCCAGCGCATGGCCGGCGTGGTGGACCAGCAAAATGCGGGCGACAAGCTGTACAAAAACATGGCGGGTAACTTTGCTACGTCATCCGCGTACAAAGCGGCGACGGATTTGGTGTTTAAAGGCTTGGCGCAGCCTAGTGGCTATACCGAGCCGTTGTTGCATGCTTGGCGGTTGAATGTGAAGGCGAGCTAAGCTCGTAAATAGATAGCTACTCAGGCACTAATTGATTGCTTGGTAGGCCTATTTGCCACACCAAGCCTAGAAAACGGTTGCAACAATGGTGTTTTCTAGGCCGAGGCGTAAAATTGCTGTACATTACAAGCAATACAGCAATTTACTGTATAAATAAACAGCTACATGTTCAAAGAACTTTTCAACGAAAAGAAAGCAGCCCAAGTGGCGGCTTTCTTTTTAATTCAAGCCAATGCCGGCCTAACGATACTCAAACTAATGAAGTTGATGTATCTGGCCGAGCGCCGCTCGTTTGAAAGTTATGGCGAAGGTCTCATTGGAGACCGCTTAGTGTCCATGCCGCATGGACCCGTCCTTTCAATTACCC
>JANOSN010000786.1:0-2471 GCA_031415895.1 Polaromonas sp.
GCCTACATCACTGGCCAGGCCGTGCAACATACCGCCGCTCTGTCCATCAGATTGCGCGGCTGCAAAATCAAAAAATCCGCTACCTAAAAATAAATTACTGGTGGGGCATACCGCCGCCGCTGCGCCGCGCTGGCGCATTAGCGCTCGGTCGGCATCGTCAAAATGAATGCAGTGGGCGTACACGCTGCGCTCGCGCAGCAAACCAAAGCTGTCGTACACACCTAGGTAGCTGCGCGCCTGCGGGTACAGCTGCTTGACCCACGCTATCTCATCGTTGTTTTCAGCTACATGCGACTGGACCCACACACTGGGGTATTTGGCGGCTAACTGCCCTGCTCCGCGCAGCTGCGCGTCGCTGCACGTAGGCGCAAAGCGTGGGGTGATGGCGTAGCCTAGCCTACCGCCGGTGCCTTGGCCGTGCCAACGGTTAATCAGCGCCTCGGTATCGATCAATGATTGCTCTGTCTCGTCGCGCACGCCATCGGGGCAGTTGCGGTCTTGCAGGCATTTGCCGGTGATGATGCGCTGACCGCTGACCTGCGCAGCTTCAAACAGCGCATTAACCGAGGCCACATGCGAAGTGGCAAAAGTCAGCGCGGTGGTAACGCCATGCGACAGCAGTTCTGCTACAAAAAACGTAGCTGCTTGAGCAGCATATGCTTGGACTTCAAAGCGTTTTTCTTCTGGAAACGTGTAGTTGTCTAGCCACGGCAGCAGCCCGTCAGCTGGCGAGCCTATGACGTCAATCTGTGGGTAGTGCACATGCATGTCCACAAACCCTGGGGCCATGATGCGGCCAGGCCAGTGCTGTGTGGGCAGGTGCGCGTACTGAGTGCGCAGCGCGCTGTACGCACCCGCAGCCAGCACCTTGCCGCCCTGCACCACCAGCAGGCCATCGTCGTCTAGCATGGCTTGGCCCGCGTCGTTAAAGCGTAGCAGCGCGGCGCGGTAGGCCGCAGCTTGGGTGGTGGTATCGGTAGTGGTAGCGTTGGGTAGGTTCACCCTGCTATTTTGCTATCTTTCCTAGCACTCCGGCGACTAAATAATTCATGTTAAGAATTTGATCATCTGACAGCGCGGTGAAGGCGGTAATCACTGTGCGGCCTTCGTTGTCCAACACGGCTTCGCGTGGGGCATAAAACGGAATCAACGACCCCACAGCCATGTCGCGCTGGCGCGCTAACACCTCTTTTTCTACAGCGGTGGGCACCTTGCTGCCAAAGCCCTCTACCCGCACCATGCCTTGCTTGATGCCGCCCCACTCTCGTGTGCTGTCCCAGCTATTGTTTAGCACCGCCTTAGCGCGGCGGGTGTAGTAGTCGCCCCAGCGGTGGGTAACGGCAATGATCTGTGCATCGGGCGCTACTTTGCGCATGTCAGAGTGGTAGGCCACGGCCAGTTTGCCGCGCTCTTGCGCGGCCACCATCACGGCGTTTGACCCGGTATGAAAGGCCAACACATCGGCGTCTTGGTTCATCAGGCTCATGGCAGCTTCGCGCTCACGTGCGGGGTCAAACCATGCGTTCAGCCACACCACTTTGACCTGCGCCTTGGGGTTGACCGAGCGCATGCCCAAAGTAAAAGCGTTGATACCCTGTAACACCTCGGGGATAGGAAAGCCCGCCACGTAGCCCGCCATATTGGTCTTGGTCATGCGCCCGGCTGCAATGCCTGCAAGGTAACGGCCCTCGTAATAGCGTGCGTTGGCCACGGCTACGTTAGCAGCCGTTTTGTAGCCGGTGATGGATTCAAACTTCACATCAGGAAAGTCTTTGGCTACTTTGAGCGTAGGCTCCATGTAGCCAAAGCTGGGGGTAAAAATAAGCTTGTGCCCTTGCGATGCCAGCTCGCGTATCACGCGCTCAGCATAGGCACCTTCGGCAACATTTTCTACGTAGGTCGTTTTAACTTGGCTGCCTAGCGCTGCGTCGACAGCTTTGCGGCCTTCGTCGTGTTGGCGCACCCAGCCAGCTTCGGTCAAGGGGGCCACATACACAAAGCCCACTTTTAGCGGCTGCACAGTTGCATTGGGTTTAGACGTTTGCTGGGCCAAGGTTTGGCACAGCGCGGTGGTGGTAAAACAGGCGGCGACGGCACTGACGAGCCAGGTCGCGGCGAGGTTTTTATACATGGTAGTCCTCTACATGGCTCTGGATAATGAAGGCGCTTGCGTTACAGAGCATGACAAGCGAGGGTGTATTTTAACTTGCTAAGCTGTGCAAGTTTTAGAGCTTGCGTACTTGGATTGTTTCATGTCCACGGTTTGTGTTATTACACCTCGCTGTCGCGCAGCAATGTACTAGGGTGGCTTGAAGGCTCTTTTACTAATAAAAAGTGCTTGTAGTCCAAGCATTTACTGCTCAAGCAGCTATTATTTTTATAGCATCTAGGTTGCTTAACCTGTGGGTATTAGCTTAATGCGCTTTATCCCAGTTGGCCCCTACGCCCACCTCGGCCAGCAGCGGCACCTT
>JANOSN010000787.1:0-1561 GCA_031415895.1 Polaromonas sp.
CCATCATCGCTCTTACCCATGCACAGCGGGCGAATTCCAAACGGATCCCTGAATGCCAGCAAGCCATGGCCTGCAATCAACGCCACCACAGCGTAAGAGCCCTTCACGCGCGCGTGCACGCCGCGCACAGCGGCAAAGACATCGGCGGGTTTTAGTGGCAAACCGCGTGTAGTTTTTTCTAGCTCGTGGGCTAACACGTTGATCAGTACCTCGGTATCGCTTTCGGTGTTGATGTGGCGATGGTCTGCGCTGAACAGCTGCTCTTTCAGCACTGGCACATTGGTTAAGTTACCGTTGTGTACCAGCACGATGCCAAACGGCGCGTTGACATAAAACGGCTGCGCTTCTTCTTCGCTAAATGCGTTGCCCGCTGTAGGGTAGCGCACTTGGCCCAGGCCAATATTGCCAGGCAGCGAGCGCATGTTGCGGGTGCGAAACACATCACGCACCATGCCTTTGGCCTTGTGCATGTAAAACTTGGTGCCCAGCTGGGTGGCAATGCCCGCTGCGTCTTGGCCACGGTGCTGCAGCAGCAGCAATGCGTCATAAATTAGCTGATTAACTGGCGATTGCGAGGCTACGCCTACGATTCCACACATATTTGAAGTCCTAAGCAGGGTCGGCTGGCCGCTGCGGTTTGAATGTACTGAGTTAACTCGTTGGGCAACATGGGCTTGATCATTTTTAACCCGTTTGACAGCATGCCTGCACCTGCAGACTGGGTCCAGCCTTCACTGTTTTGTAGTGGTGTCATCAGCACTACAGCGGTCAGTGCCAACAAAATCATCAGCCCGCGTAGCACGCCAAACGCCGCGCCCAGCGTGCGGTCAATGGGCGTTAAGCCTACGCTGCTGATCATTTTTTTAATCACCCACGTTAGCAGTCCACAAGCGATCAGCGTGCCTATAAACACCACCGCAAAACCTAACATGTAGCGAAATTGTCCGCCCGCGCCTTGTATGTTGATCATTTGGCCCGCCTGGGTGGCAAACATTTGTGCCAACACAAAAGCCGCAACCCAACCAATGACGGCCAGCACCTCGTGCACCAGCCCGCGCCACACGCCCAACAGCATCGACAGCGCCAGCACGGCCAGCATGACCCAGTCTAGGGTGTTAAGTTGGATCAACGGACAGCCCGAGTGATGTGTCTGTGAAACATCACAGCGTCAATATAGACGCTGGTAAACCCAATGCCTTGATCTTAGTCGCGGCTTTGTCAGCCTCGGCTTTAGACGTGAATGGCCCCACACGCACGCGAATCAAATCGCCATCGGCTGTTTTGGCGACTTGGCTATAGGTTTTAAGGCCTGCCTTTTCTACCTTTTGGCGTACTTCGCGTGACTTAGCGACATCGGTAAAGGCACCAAATTGCACGATAAAACGTTCAGTTCCCCCAGCAACAGCTTCTGGTGTGGCGGCTGCGGCCGCAGGCTTAGCATCCGCAGGCTTAGCCTCTGATGTTTTGCCGTCTAACAAGGCTTTGGCACGACTGGTTTCTAGCGCGGCTTTGTCAGCCTCGGCTTTAGACGTGAATGGCCCCACACGCACGCGAATCAAAT
>JANOSN010000788.1:0-2411 GCA_031415895.1 Polaromonas sp.
GGGCAGCGCCGTGGGCGTGCTAGCCAAGGCGCTGGGTTGCCATGTGGTGGGTATTGCGGGCGGTAAAGATAAATGCGACTACGTAGTCAACGAGCTGGGCTTTGATGCTTGCGTTGACTACAAAGAACACAGCGATGGCAAAGCACTGAGTGCCGCATTAAAAGCTGCAGCACCTAACGGTATTGACTGCTATTTTGAAAACGTAGGTGGCTGGATTTTAGACACCGTGCTAACGCGCATGAACGCCTTTGGCCGCATTGCAGTGTGCGGCATGATTGCGGGCTACGACGGCAAGCCTATGCCACTGGCTGCACCTGCGCTGATTTTGATGAGCCGCTTAAAAATCGAAGGCTTTATCGTGAGCGAACACATGGAAGTGTGGCCTGAGGCGCTTAAACAGTTGGGCGGCTTGATTGCCAGCGGCAAGTTCAAACCGCGTGAGTCGATAGCGCAAGGCATTGAGGCTGCGCCCGAAGCATTCTTAGGCTTACTCAAAGGCAAAAACTTTGGCAAGCAGGTGGTCAAACTGGTGTGACCTGCGCCCCCGAGATGATTGACTGCTAGGAGACAACTATGGCCCACGATATTTACTTTCACCATTACCCCACGTCACCATTTGCCGAGAAGGTGCGCGCGATTTTGGGCTACAAGGGCATGGCCTGGCATTCGGTCATGCAGCCGCAGATCATGCCTAAGCCTGATTTGGTGGCGCTGACCGGTGGCTATCGGCGCATACCGGTGCTGCAAATTGGCAACGATGTGGTGTGCGACACATCGCTGATTTGCGATGTGCTGGAGCACTTGAGCCCAGATAAAACTTTGTACCCCACCGGTGTGAAGGGCGCTGCACGCACGGTGGCGCAGTGGGCTGACAGCACGCTGTTTTGGACAGCGATGAGTTTTAACTTCTCGCCTGCGGGTGCAGCGCACATGTTTGCAGGCCGCCCGCCAGAGGCATTGGCTGCGTTTGCCGAAGACCGCAAAACCATGCGGGCAGGCGCTGCGCGCATGAATGTGCAAGACGCAACCCCCGCGTACAAAAGCTATCTGCGCCGCATCAATACGATGGTGGATGGCCAAGATTTTGTATTGGGTGCACGGCCCAGCGTGGCTGATTTTTCGATTTACCACCCGTTGTGGTTCACCCGCAATATAGCGCCGCTGGCTGGCATCTTAGATGCAACGCCCGCAGTGTTGGCGTGGATGGATCGCGTTAAAGCTATGGGTCACGGCACGATAGCTAAAAGCAGTGCTACCGATGCAATAGCCGCAGCAGCAGGTTTTACAGGGACTAACCATTTATTCGATGTAAAAAATGAAGTCTTTCAAGACGAGCACGGCATTCCGCTGGGCACACAAGTCAGCATTACGGCAGAAAGCTTTGGCCTAGAGAGCACTGTAGGCGAGCTGGTAGCTGCCACACGCACACGCTACACATTGCGCCGCGCTGACCCACGCGCTGGTACGGTGCACGTGCACTTTCCGCGTATTGGTTTTGTATTGAAAGCTGTGTAAATGGCGCTGGAAGATATTGCATGGCAGCACACAGCGTTTGATGCACTCAGCGTGCACCAGTTGTACGCTATTTTGCGTTTGCGTACCGATGTATTTGTGATGGAGCAAAACTGTGCTTTTCAAGACATGGACGGTTTTGATGCGCAGGCTGTGCATGTATTGGGCTATCGCGCTAATCAACTGGTTGCTTACGCGCGTTGCTTTCATAAGGGCGTGAAGTTTGAAGAAGCCAGTATTGGTCGCGTAATCACTAGCTTGGCGTTGCGTGGGCAAGGCGAAGGGCCTACTTTAATGCTGCAGGCTATTAGCTGCATTGAGCAACATTGGGGAGTGCAGCCCATTCGTATTGGTGCGCAAGCGCGCTTAGAAGTTTTTTATGGCAAGCTGGGTTTTGTAAAAACTGGCTTGCCGTATATGGAAGACGGTATTGCGCACATCGAAATGTTGCGCACTTAGATTTTTAATTTGGAGTATTCAATGATCAGTGATTTCAAAAATAAAACTGCAGTCCTCACCGGCGCTGGTTCAGGCTTTGGTCTAGAGTGCGCACGTATCGGTGCCAAGCTGGGTATGAACCTGGTGCTAGCCGATGTGCAGCAAGACGCGCTAGACAAAGCCGTGGCCGAGATCACTGCAATGGGCGCACAGGTACTGCCGTTTAAGCTAGACGTGTCTAAAGCCGATCAGGTCGAAGCCATGGGTGCCGCCACCTTAGCGCGCTTTGGCGCACCGCATTTGGTGTTTAACAACGCAGGCATTGGCGCAGGTGGCTTGATTTGGGAAAACACCTTGAAAGACTGGGAATGGGTGGTGGGCGTCAACATCATGGGTGTGGCCCACGGCGTGCGCGTGTTCACGCCCATGATGTTAGAGGCTGCACAAAAAGATCCCAAATA
>JANOSN010000789.1:0-1991 GCA_031415895.1 Polaromonas sp.
AATCTTGCGCCAATATGTGCAAGGCGGTGGCAAGCTGTATGCCAGTGACTTGGCCTACGATATTGTTGAGCAAGTGTTCCCTGCTTATATCGACTTTTATGGCTCTGATGCGGTCGCCGCAACTGCCGCTGAAAACTTGGGTGAGGCCGAAGTAGGAACATCTGACATTACCGTCAACGCCACCGTAGACCCTGCGCTGCAAGCTTGGTTGCGCTCCGTCACCTGCGCAGGTGGCCCCTGTGTGCAGGTAGATGGCAGCGTGAAAATCGAGGGCTTTCTGTCTGGCTGGGCGGTGATCAACAGCGCACATACTGGCAGTACAGGTGTTAAAACATGGGCCTCTGGCGCGGTTAATTTTGCGACATCCACAGGCGTTGTTAAACCATTGACCATGAGCTTTCCGGTAGGCAGTGGACGCGTTACCTACACGTCATACCATAACGAGGCGCAGGTAGGTGCCGAGCTTGAGCCGCAACAGCGTATTTTGCAGTATCTGGTTTTTGAATTGCTATAACTCGCATTGAGCACACTGCAAAGCCGTGCCAGCCTGAAGGTTGGTGCGGCTTTTTTACGCGCCCGGGCAAACTTGTATGCTGAGCGCATGAGGATTTTATAAGTCTGTTTTGGTCAAAACTACAATCTAGTTTGCATCAACCATTCTTTGTTCACCCCTGCACAGCCCATGACACCTGTTTTAATACTTCCCGGCTGGCTAGACTCCGACCCCGACCACTGGCAAAGCCTGTGGCAAGCGCGCTATGGCTACACCCGCGTGCAGCAGCACGACTGGCAGCGGCCACTGCGCGGGGACTGGTGTGCGCAGCTAGAAGACCATGTTGTCAATTTAGTAGCGCTACAAAAACTAGAGCAACAAAATCAACAAACGCTTGGACTACAGGCCGATTTGACTGGTAGTAGTGCTTCTACAAGTACGCCAGACGCTGATCGAGCTACACACGCTCAATCCACAGCCCGCATTTTCTTGGTAGCCCACAGCCTGGGTTGTCACTTGGTAGCCGCGTGGGCGGGGGCATCGCGCCACACCAGCGCCATACGCGGCGCGCTGCTGGTGGCACCGCCCGATGTCACGCAGGCTGATTTGCCGCCCGATTTATTCGGCTGGCGCAAACCCGTGTTGCAAGCCTTGCCGTTTGCTGCCACGTGTGTAGTGTCTAGCAGCGACCCGTTTTCTAGCCTAGCCGCTGGCCACGCGATGGCGGCGGCTTGGGGCGCGCGCTGCATTGACGTGGGGCCGCTGGGCCATCTCAATTCTGAGTCGGGCCTGGGCAACTGGCCCGCAGGCCACGCGATGCTGCTAGACTTGGCAGCCGCTTAAAAAAACTCGCTGGCTCTTGCCCCAAGCTCGCAGCTAAGCCACTGTTCACCTATCTCTAACCACTTCTCGCACCATGGTCACCAAAAAACCCAAAGGCTTAGGCCGAGGCCTAGAAGCACTGCTCGGCCCCAAAGTTGTGGACAGCGCAGCCGACACCACTTTTGGCGAACAAGCTGGCCAAGTCAGCGCCAGTGGCTCAAAGGGTGCGCCCAGCACGCTCAAGCTGGTTGATCTGATCCCCGGCATCTACCAGCCGCGCACGCGCATGGACGAGGGCGCGCTGTATGAGCTGGCAGAGTCCATCAAGGCCCAAGGCGTGATGCAGCCTATTCTTGTACGCCTGCTGGCCAACGACGCCGAGGGCCAAGCCAAATACGGCGACAAAGCCGGTAAATACGAAATCATTGCCGGTGAACGGCGTTTTCGTGCGTCGAAGCTGGCGGGGCTTGCCGACGTACCCGTGCTGGTCAAAGACGTTAGCGACAACAACGCCGCCGCCATGGCGCTGATAGAAAACATCCAACGCGAAGACTTAAACCCGCTAGAAGAAGCCCGTGGCCTGGCCCGATTGATCAAAGAGTTTGGCCTTACGCACGAAACCGCAGCCCAGGCCGTGGGCCGCTCGCGCAGCGCCGCCAGCAACTTGCTGCGCCTT
>JANOSN010000790.1:0-6509 GCA_031415895.1 Polaromonas sp.
TTGAAGAACGTGGTGTTTGGCCAAGACCCCGCACTTGAAGCACTGGCCGCCGCCGTGAAGATGGCGCGTAGCGGCTTGGGCCGTGGCGACAAACCAATTGGCAGTTTCTTGTTTTCAGGCCCCACAGGCGTGGGCAAGACCGAGGCGGCCAAGCAGTTGGCCAACATCATGGGGATCGATTTGATTCGCTTTGACATGAGCGAATATATGGAGCGCCATGCGGTCAGCCGCTTAATCGGCGCGCCACCGGGCTATGTAGGCTTTGACCAAGGTGGCTTGCTCACCGAGGCGATCAGCAAAAAGCCGCACGCCGTGCTGCTGTTTGACGAAATTGAAAAAGCCCACCCGGATATATTTAACGTGCTGCTGCAGGTAATGGACCACGGCACGCTGACGGATAACAATGGCCGCAAAGCAGACTTTAGAAACGTCATCATCATCATGACCACTAACGCTGGTGCCGAGACGATGAACAAGTCGACCATTGGCTTTACTAACTCCCGCCAAGCTGGCGACGAGATGGCCGACATTAAGCGCCTGTTCACGCCAGAGTTTCGCAACCGTTTAGACGCGATGGTGAGCTTTAAAGCGCTTAACGAAGACGTGATCTTGCGCGTGGTCGATAAATTCTTACTGCAGCTAGAAACCCAGCTAGACCAGAAAAAAGTAGACGCTACGTTTACCGACAAGCTGCGCAAGCACTTGGCCAAGACTGGCTTTGACCCGCTGATGGGTGCGCGCCCAATGCAGCGTTTGATTCAAGACACCATTCGCAAGGCACTGGCCGACGAGCTGCTGTTTGGCAAGCTGACCGAAGGCGGTGTTTTGACGGTGGATATTGATGCAGAAGACAAGGTGTCTCTGGATATTCAACCACTGCCAGAGAAAAAAGGTAAAACCAAGTCTGAGCCTGAAGAAACTGCGGCAGGCTAAGCTTCTACCTTCACGCCTTTCCAAAACGCTACGCGATCAGCTACCATCTCGGCGCCAGATTTGGGGTTAGGGTAGTACCAAACTGCATCGGGGTTTAGTTCTCCGTTGACCAATAAGCTGTAGTAGCTGGCATTGCCTTTCCATGGGCAAAAAGTTTTGGTATTGCTAAAGCTTATATGTTTTTGATCAAGCGATGCAGCTGGAAAGTAATGGTTACCTTCCACCAGCACGGTGTCGTCGCATTGCGCAATGATTAAGCCGTTCCAAGTTGCTTTCATAAGGTGCTTTCAGTGGTAAAACAGGCTGTAGTCCAATTATTTATTGCTCAGACAGCTATATAAATGATAGCTATTTTATGTTGCACTTAATAAGTGATGTATGTTATTGCGCAAGTGCAGAACGGATCTGTTCTACGCGGGCACGGTTGACGTCAAAGTCTTTTTGACCCATGCGGCTTGCACTGCGCACATGAATGACGTTAGCTGTTTTGTCTAAGTAGAACTCAAGATCGTCTGTAAATTTGAGCAGCTGGGTGGTGCACTGTGCGTAAATATACCCTTGGTCTTTTTGTACCACTACTGTGCGCGGCATGGCTTGCAAAACGGCTGCAATTTTGGCCATCTCAGCGCTGCCATCGCCTGTAATAGCTATGGGCTCGATGGTGGCATATGCTAGACGAGGATGGTCTGGCCACAAACTAGCCTGGCTGGTGACTGAGTTTTCGGTCAGCGAAGGGCGTTTAAGCTTGCTGTCTTTGACACCTAAATCTGCTGGGGCTTTACCGCGCAGCATGCCCATTTGACCTGCGATGAACAATACCAATGCTAGTATGGCTACTGCTAAAACAAACAGTAATAAATAACGGCCCATGGTGCTTGTCTCCTAGTCTCAAATAAAATGACTCACAGTGTACTGGATACTGAACAAATGCTGTTGTGCGGGTACTATAAAATCAATAGCTGCTTGTGCAATTAACGCTTGGGTGACAACAAGCTATGTGCAATGTCATGCACTGTGACGCTGACTTTTTAAATATGCCAGAAAATACCTTAAAGATTGCATTGTTATGGTAGCTAAACGTAGCTTGCGCAACGCAGATCTTGCCCCGCAACATGCCGCGCAAGCCTTGGGCAATTGCCCGTTATGCGGCAGACTATTGGTGGCGGGGCGAAGCGTAGATGAGCACCACTTGATGCCCAAAAGCCAAGGTGGGCGCGACACCAGCACGGTGCACCGTATATGCCACCGCAAAATTCATGCAACTTTCAGTGAGAAAGAACTTGCGCGCGGCTACGCTGCATGGCCCGCATTGCAGGCGCACCCTGAGATAGGCAGTTTTATAGTGTGGGTGCAAAAGAAAGCCCCCGAGTATTACGACAACAGCGTCAAACCTGCACGCAGGCGCTAAGCCAATGCGCGCACATGCGCTAGATATTCGCTAGCTTGCGGTTTATTTGTCTATAACTGTCGTAGCTACTGCCGGTGCGATTTGCACGCTACCGTGGCGCAGATTGTCTGTCGTGTTGCCTAAACCATCGGCGCGCCAACCGGGTGGCTTGCACAGCAAACCAAGCACCTCGCGCGCTGAGCGTGCAGTGCGCAGGTCGTTAAACAGCAGTATCCACGGTGTGGCCTGCAGTTTGAACACGTTGAGCGTGCGTATCGGCTCGACCCAGCCGTAGGTGATGTCAACGGCTTTGCTTTCTGGAATATAGGTGCCAAACATGCGGTCAAACAGGATCAACACACCGCCATAGTTGCCGTCAAGGTATTGCACATTGCTGGCGTGGTGCACGCGGTGCGATGAGGGTGTGTTGATGATGCCTTCAAGCCAGCCTAGACGTGGAATCCAGGTGGCATGCAACCAAAATTGGTAAAACAAATTAAGTGCTAGGCAGGACAACACCACTTTGACGGGAAAGCCTAGCCATACCAAAGGCATAAAAAATAAGATCACGCCGGTGTAGCCCGCCGTCCAGCTAAGGCGGTAGGCGGCGGCTAAATTAAGCGTGTTAGACGAATGGTGTATGCCGTGACTCAGCCAAAACCAGCGCACACGATGGCCTGCGCGGTGGTACCAGTAATAACAAAACTCTTGGCCCATAAACAGCACAAAGAAGCTGGCAATGTTGTCTAGCGGTATGGTGGCGATGCGGTGCTCCCACAGCCAATCAGAAACAGTGATGACAAAAGTTGCTGGTAGAAAAAAGCGCAGTATGTTGCGAATGACCATGTCGCACACCGAGACACCCATGCTGGCCCAGTCGTAGGTGCCAGGTTTGCGCCAGGTCAACACCAAAGCCTCAATGATGGACGCAATCAAAATGCCCACAGCGATAGTAGACAGCAGATTGTTCAAGTAAAGCATTGTTTTATTTTAATGCTTCATGTGTCTATCCATGCACCTTAAGTGTGCATTGTGTTGCGCCGAAACACCACATCCCATACGCCGTGGCCTAGTTTGATACCTCTATTTTCAAACTTTGTCAGCGGTCGGTAATCCGGCTTGGGTGCATAGCCTGTGGCAGGTGCAGTGTCGGTTGCTGGTGTGCCGGGCACCGTATTGGAGAGCAGCGGCTCATCGGTCAGCACTTGCAAGATTTGTTCGGCGTAATTTTCCCAGTCAGTAGCACAGTGGATGTAGCCGCCGGGCTTGATGCGCGAGGCGAGCAATTTGACCAAGGGCGCTTGGATCAAGCGGCGTTTATTGTGGCGTTTTTTATGCCACGGGTCGGGAAAGAAAATGTGCACTGCGTCTAGGCTGTCTGGCGCCAGCATGTGCTCTAGCACTTGCACGGCATCATGCTGAATGATGCGAATATTGTCAATGCCTTCATCGCCAATACGCTTGAGCAGCGCGCCCACACCGGGTGGGTGCACCTCACAGGCGAGGTACAAGGCATGGGGCAGCAGCTTGGCGATGTGCGCAGTGGCCTCGCCCATGCCAAAACCAATTTCCAAGATGGTTTGGGTGGCGTTTTGACCTATAGTCCAAGTATTTGCTGCTTTTACAGCTATTAAATCTATAGCGCTTGATTGATACGGCAGCAAATATTGAGGGCCCAAATCCTCCAGTGCTTTAGCTTGGCCAACGGTGGTGCGACCTGTGCGCAGCACAAAGCTGCGGATGGGGCGGGCTTTGGGATGGGGGGTATCTGCGGCCTGTGTATCAGGCGCAGGTACGGATTCAGATGCTGGGGGGAGGGGAGAAATATCGCTCATACGCCCTCGATTGTAGAGGGCGCAGAGCACGCGCTGGCTGGCTTGGTTAGCCAAGCGCTATCGAGTTGCTGTGGCGTGTTTTATTGGCCAGTGGCCGTCACATTGCAGCTCACCACTAAATTAACACTGCTGGCTGGTGGGAAAGTGGTGATAGCGATGCCTGTAGTATTGAACAAATTGGGCACGCTAGCCACGGGGGTCGGTGTACCCAATGTCAGGCCCACCGGGCAACTGGCGCTGCCCGTGGTGGAAACGCAGGTCACCGTGGTGCAGGCAAGGCCTGCACTGGGGCTGTCTTTAATGATGGCGTTATTAGCCGCAAAACCGCCTGTGTTGCTGAAGGTCACGGTGTAGGCTGTGGTGCTGCCAGCTATCAGCGTGGCGGTACCGTCTGTTTTGTTGACTGTGAGAGTGGTGGTTGCTACTAGCCGCACGTCTTCTACCGCGGATGAACCGCTGGCATAGTTAGTGCCACCCACCGCTGCGCCACTGGCGAAGGTGCCGCCAGGGGACACCGCTGGGTTGATGGTGGCTGAACCTATGGCCGGGCCGCCCGTGGTGCGGGTGGGGTCAGTAAAAGTGGCACTGGCGCTATTTTGAAAGGTTGCTAGCGTGGTGGTATTGACGTTAACAATAAAAGTCAATGTGACCGAACCCCCGGGAGCTATGGTGAACGACGGTGTGGCGGGGTTATTGGCACTGCCTGCTACACCAAACACCGCAGTGGGCGTGCTGCCCGATTGGTTTGGGGTAGTGGGGCTAGGGCCCGCAGTGCTTGTGCCGCTTATGGTCGTAGTGCCTAATTGGGTTACCGTTTGCAGGCCAAAAGGTACTGGCAATACGTCCGACACAGCTACACCATAAGCGGTACCCGCTGTCGTCGCGTTGCGCACCGTAATCAAATATTGGGCCGTAGTTTGGCTAGGCAGTGTGAGAACAGGCGTGGTGGTAGATTTAGTCACCGTTAAAGCAGGTAAACACTGCGCGCCAGCGCTGTTACCTGTAGGTATGCCTGTCGGAAAAAGGCTTACTGCACCCACGCCTGGTGCAGCGTTGTAGGTTTTGGGACTACCGTTGCCTGCTACGCCACCACAGCACCCGTCGTAGCCATTGGTGCCACCAGTCACTGCGATAGTTGCTGCGCTCAATGAAGTTTCAACATACCCACCGCCGCCGCCGCCGCCAGGACCATGGTCGTAATAATTAGAGTAGCCCCCGCCGCCGCCTGAGGCACTGAGGGTAAGGCCCGCGCCATTGCCACTCAAAGCGCTAATAAAAATACTACCACCAGCACCGCCACCACCCGCAGACTCAGAACCACCAACGTTGTTGTGCGCTGTATAACCATCGGCAATAACACGGCCCACACTGGGCGCTAGTGTGCCAGCACGAATCAAAACTGCACCTCCGCCAGATGCGCCGCTGGAGCTGATGGGGCCGTCGGCTCCGTTGGCCGTGCCTAATGCAGGGGGTAGCGGCCGCGTGGTTGCGCTAACTATGGGGGGCCATACTGTAATGGCATCTGCAATGCCGTTGTTGTTTGTGCTACCGGCACCGCCGCCGCCGCCCAACACTAAGCGTAATGCACTATTGCTAGCTACATTACCCCCGCGTCCTCCGGCATCGTTGTTGTTAGTCCAGCTAAAGCCGCCCTTGCCACCCGCGCCGCCATTGCCGCCGCCACCGCCGCCGCTGTTGTATTGGTTATTACCTGAGGCGGGTGTACCGTCATTACCGCCACCACCTGCGTTGCCAATTGCTCCTTGACCGCCAGATCCTGCGGTGTAGCCCTGAGCAATAAGTGCTGCATAGCTGACCGGGGTGACCGTGCCATTGAACACCTGAATAGGTGTGCCGCCGGTACCTTCGCCTTTGATGGCACCGTTAGGCGTGGCTAAAGTATAGGCATAGTTGGCATCGCTAAAAAGCCCGCCAGTGCGGTTGCTTGAGCCGTTGCGCCCTGCGAAGACGGCTGTCCACCCGCCGCCGTCGGTCTTCATGTCGCAGTACGCTTGATACGCCTGTCCAGCGGGCTCACGCAGCCAGTAGAGGCCGCTCTGCGCACCGGAATCCGTATCCAGAATGCGGCGGCACGACCGCGCGGTACTCTCCGTGGTATTGCGCGTGGGGGTTGGATCGGCCTCCCTGTAGTACACCCGCACACGGGAGGCCTGGTCCGCCGTATTCGCGCAATAGTCGTAGGACGTGTTGTTCGAATACGAGGAGGCAAAGGTGTTGGCTAGAGTCGATTGGCCTCTAGAGAAGATGAAGCTGCGCTCTCCCGCCGTGCCGGTAAACAGGGCGGTGGGCACGTTGTCCAGTGTTCCAGCGAGCTCGCGCGGGGTGAGGGCGAT
>JANOSN010000791.1:0-8485 GCA_031415895.1 Polaromonas sp.
GGCACTATGGGCGGCGGCATCAGCATGAACTTTTTGAACGCGGGTATTCCGGTCAAAATGCTGGAGATGAAGCAAGATGCGCTAGACCGAGGCCTGGCCACCATCCGTAAAAACTACGAAGCGCAAGTTGCCAAAGGCAAGCTGAAGCAAGCGGTGTATGACCAACGCATGGCATTGCTCTCCACCACGCTGAGCTACGACGACCTGAAAGATGCCGACATGGTGATTGAAGCTGTGTTTGAAGAAATGGGCGTGAAAGAAAAAGTTTTCAAAGAGCTAGACCGCGTGATGAAGAAGGGCGCAATCCTTGCGTCTAACACATCTACGCTGGACATGGACAAAATTGCCAGCTTTACCAAGCGCCCGCAGGACGTGATTGGCACCCACTTTTTTAGCCCCGCTAACGTGATGAAGCTGCTAGAAGTGGTGCGCGGTAAAAAGACAGCTGAAGACGTTTTAGCCACCGTCATGGCGCTGGGCAAAAAGATTAAAAAGACCTCTGTAGTGTCTGGTGTCTGCGATGGCTTTATTGGCAACCGCATGATCGAGCAATATAGCCGCCAAGCAGGCTTTTTGTTAGAAGAGGGCGCAAGCATTGCGCAAATCGACAAAGCGGTTGAAAAGTTTGGCTTTGCCATGGGCCCTTTCCGCATGGGTGACTTGGCAGGTAACGACATTGGCTGGGCGATTCGCAAGCGCCGCTACCAAGAAAAACCTAACATGAAGTACAGCAAAACTGCTGACCTTTTGTGCGAGCTAGGCCGCTACGGCCAAAAGACCGGCGCAGGCTGGTACGACTATGTGCCCGGTAAACGCGACGCGCTAGTGTCAGATGTGGTCACGCAAATGATCGACAAACACCGCAAAGCCATTGGCCTAGCACCACGCAAAATCAGCGATGAAGAAATTGTGCAGCGCTTGGTGTTTTCATTGGTCAATGAAGCTGCACACATTTTGGAAGAAGGCATTGCCAGCAAAGCAGGCGACATCGACATGGTGTACCTGACGGGTTATGGCTTCCCCATCTACCGCGGTGGCCCAATGCATTACGCAGACCAGCTAGGCTTGTTCAATGTGTGCATGGCGATGAACAGCTTCGCCAAAAACCCTAATGATGATGCCGAGTTTTGGAAACCCGCACCGCTGTTGGCACGCTTAGCGTCTGAAGGCAAAACTTTCAGCGCAGCTAGCTAACACCTACAGCTTTCACTTTAATCCTCATACCCGTATCACTAAGGATTTTTCATGAAACTCGTAGCAGATATTCTGATTGGTCTTATTGCGTTGATGCATGTGTATATCTTGGTGCTGGAAATGTTTCTATGGGACAAACCTAAAGGCATGAAAGTCTTTGGCAATACCCAAGAAGCGGCTACCGCTACCAAAGTGTTGGCTGCTAACCAAGGTCTGTACAACGGCTTTTTGGCCGCTGGATTGTTCGTTGGTTTGTGGATGGGTGATGCTGGGTTAGCGTTTAAGGTGTTCTTTTTATTATGCGTAGCTGTTGCTGGTTTGTATGGCGCCGCTACCGCACTCAAAAAAATTCTATTCATTCAAACAGTACCTGCAGCCATTGCGCTACTGGTGCTGTGGGCCTCATTGGCCAAATAACTTATTCAGTCAATTTCAGGAGTATTCTTTATGACTTCCGCCGTTATCGTATCCACCGCCCGCACGCCGCTAGCTAAAAGCTGGAAGGGCGCTTTCAACATGACCCACGGCGCAACGCTGGGTGGCCACGCTGTTAAGCACGCCATTCAGCGCGCAGGCATTGATGCTGCCGAGGTAGACGACGTCATCATGGGCTGCGCCAACCCCGAAGGTGCCACAGGTGCCAACATCGCGCGCCAAATCGCAGTCATGGCCGACTGCCCGGTCACCACATCGGGCATGACGGTCAACCGCTTTTGTTCCTCTGGCTTGCAAACCATTGCCTTGGCAGCCCAGCGCATCATTGCGGGTGAGGGTGACGTATATGTGGCTGGCGGCGTAGAGAGCATCAGCTGCGTGCAGCAAGAGATGAACCAGCACATGCTGGCTGATCCAGCCTTGGCGAAGAAAAAGCCCGAAATCTACTGGAACATGCTGCAAACTGCCGAGCAAGTAGCCAAGCGCTATAACATCACCCGCGACGCGATGGACCACTACGGCGCGCGCAGCCAACAGCGTGCTACAGCCGCATTGGCCGCAGGATTTTTTGATGCAGAGATTGCGCCCATTACCGTCAAAGCTGGCGTGGCAGACAAGGTGATGGGTTTGATGACCAAAGAGTTGACCGTATCTAAAGACGAAGGCATCCGCGACGGCACTACCTTTGAAGGTATTACCGGCTTGCGTTCTGCCCTGCCTGGTGGGCTGATTTCTGCTGGTAATGCAAGCCAGTTTTCTGATGGCGCAGGTGCCTGCGTGGTGATGAGCGAAGAGCTGGCTATCAAGCGCGGTCTCAAGCCGCTGGGCCGCTTTTTGGGTTTTGCTGTGGCTGGCTGCGAGCCTGACGAAATGGGCATTGGCCCTGTGTTTGCCATACCTAAAGTTTTGAAGCGTTTGGGTTTGAAGGTTAGCGATATTGACTTATGGGAACTAAACGAAGCTTTTGCGGTACAGGTAATTTATTGCCGCGACAAGCTGGGCATTCCAGATGACAAACTTAACGTCAACGGCGGCGCTATTGCAGTGGGCCACCCCTATGGCGTGAGCGGCCAACGCTTAACAGGCCACGCCCTCATCGAAGGCAAACGCCGTGGTGCCAAGCGCGTGTGCGTGACAATGTGCATTGGTGGCGGCATGGGCGCTGCTGGTATTTTTGAGGTGCTGTAATCAACAAATATGAAAACAGCAGAGCTTCTGGGCACTTTGTCTCAACACAACGTTGATTTTGTTTTAGTTGGTGGAATGGCTGTGCAGTTGCACGGCTACATGCGCATGACTTATGACATTGATCTAGTATTGGCAATGAATGACGAGAACCTCAACAGATTTATCAATGCGGCAAAAAATCTCGGATTCTCTCCGGTGATTCCTGTTGCCATTGAGTCTTTAAAGGATGCTGACCAAATTGAGCGCTGGTATCGA
The DNA here is from genome assembly GCA_031415895.1 of Polaromonas sp. Taxonomy (GTDB): domain Bacteria; phylum Pseudomonadota; class Gammaproteobacteria; order Burkholderiales; family Burkholderiaceae_C; genus JAAFIP01. Next base: position 3,073 of record JANOSN010000791.1, read on the forward strand.
GAAAAAGGAATGTTGGCGTTTGCTCTGCGTGAGCCCACTCAAGCGGGCAGTGTCATTGATGTGCTAATTAAGCCAGAGGTTAGTTTCGATAATTTGTTGGTTGACGCAGTGGATGGTGAACTCTTTGGCCGAAAAATCAAAGTAGCTTCGATAGATCATTTATTGATAATGAAGCGAATCGCAAATCGACCTAAAGATCAGCTGGATATCATCGCCTTGGAAAAAATCAAACTGGGAGAGGATCCAAATGCATAACCCACATCCCAAACTCGATTTACCAAAAACTATCTCTCAAGAGGTTATGTTGGCCGTGCTTAATCGTTGCGACGAGACTCGTGAATTTATGGTGGAGATGTGGCGGACTAATCCCCACTTGGCCAAACAAGGCGGTGCGAAAGTGGCTATGTTGCTTAAGTCAAACAGTCAGATTACTGGCTTGAAATAATGAAGCTGCGATCTACACTGGATTTTTTACTCTACGACTGGCTAGGCGTAAATTCACTGAATCAACGCGAACGTTTTGCCGACCATTCGCGTGAAACGTTTGACGCGGTGCTTGATACTTGCGAGCGTATTGCGCGCGAGAAGTACGCGCCGTTTAATCGCTTGGTAGACACACAGCAGCCGCGTACCGAGGTGGATGCGCAAGGTGCTTTGAGAGTGGTTTTGCCGCAAGCTACGCATGACGCACACACGGCTTATGTAGAGTCGGGTATGTTGGCGGCTGCGCAAGATTATGCGCTGGGCGGTATGCAGCTGCCTTATGTGATGGACGCTGCAGCTAACAGCTTTTTTGCTGTGGCGTCTATTTCTATTAGCTCTAACTTGCTGACTACGGGCAACGCCAATTGCATTATGGCTACTGGCACACAGATGCAAAAAGACGTGTTTGCTGCCAGTGAATTTAATGGGCGTTGGGCGGGCACGATGTGTTTGTCTGAGCCGCAGGCAGGTTCTTCGTTGAGCGATATTGCCACTAAGGCTTTGCCTGATGGCGCAGATTTTGAAAGCGATGCGCTAGGCCCGCGCTACCGCCTGCGCGGCAACAAGATGTGGATATCCAGCGGCGAGCATGAACTGACTGAGAACATTGTTCATCTAGTATTGGCAAAAATTCCTGGTGCGGACGGCAAGCTGATTGCTGGCACACGCGGTATTTCGTTATTTATCGTGCCTAAAAAGTTGGTCAATGCAAAAGGCGAATTAACTGGAGTGCGTAACGACGTGGCGCTGGCGGGCTTAAACCACAAGCTCGGCTGGCACGGTACCACCAATACGCTGCTTAACTTTGGTGAAGGCAAGTTCCCTGTGGGCTGTGAGGGCCCGTTTACAGGTGGCGCTGGTGCTGTGGGCTATTTGGTGGGCAAACCCGGAGAAGGCCTCAAATGCATGTTCCACATGATGAACGAGGCGCGCATTGGCATTGGCATGGCGGCCACCATGCTGGGCTTGGCGGGTTATTACGCCTCGCTTGATTACGCTAAAAATCGCCCACAGGGCAGGCTAATGGCCAATCCGAAAGATGGCAAAAGCTCTGGCAAAGATGCGTCTGCACCGCAAGTGCGATTGATCGAACATGCCGATATTAAGCGCATGCTCCTAGCGCAAAAATCTATTTGCGAAGGTGCGTTAGCACTGCAGCTGTATTGCGCGCGGCTGGTGGACGAGCAGCACACGGGTACACCCGAGGCGGCTGACGAAGCGCGCTTGCTGCTAGAGGTGCTGACGCCCATTGCCAAAAGCTGGCCGAGTGAAAACTGTCTAGAGGCCAACAGCTTGGCGATTCAAATTCACGGCGGCTATGGGTATACGCGCGATTTTCCGGTAGAGCAGTATTGGCGTGACCAGCGGCTGAACATGATCCACGAGGGCACCCATGGCATTCAGGCGATGGACCTGCTAGGCCGCAAGGTGCTGATGGAGGGTGGCAAGGGCCTGCAGCTGTTGGCTGCGCGCATGCAAGCGACTGTAGAGCGTGCATTACAGGTCAGCGCGCTAGCAGCGCATGCCAAGGCGCTGGCATTAGCATTGCAAAAAATTGGCAGCGCCACCCAAGATGCCTGGGCCACTGGCAACCCACTACAGGCGCTGCCTAATGCAGTGCCTTATATGCAGGCCTTTGGCCATACCGTGCTGGCGTGGATGTGGCTAGACGTGAGCTTAGCTGCCCAAGGGGCGGATGCTACATATTCTGTAGCTAGTAGAGCAGGTATTACGGGCGCAAACCAGTATTTTTACCATTATGAATTACCCAAAATAGACGCTTGGTTGGCTGTGGTGTCCAGCCGTGACATGACCTGCGCTGATCTGCCAGAAGCTGCCTTTTGACCGCCTAGCTGGCTAAGCCTGCTTGTATAGGTAAATTGACCTGAAAACACGGTCACAATCAAGGGCTAGGGGGTTAACACTATGCCTTTGATAAAAGATATCAAACTGCCAGCTACTAAAGCGCAAAAGCGCGTGCAAGCTGCTGCTTGGGTGTGCATTTACACCGGGCTACTTACGGTGCTAACTGGCGTTACCTTGGGTCGTAGTCAAACCGCTGAAGGCTGGCACACACAAGATACGCTGGTGTTGTCTGGCAGCTTGGCGACAGCGCTTGGCGCGGCCTTGATTTACATTCGTTCTCGTATGAAATAAATGGTATTGCTCTGCTTATGTTTGTGCCCCACCACACTGCTGCGTCTAGGCCCTGGTTGCGTGCCAACAGCTTGGGTGCCGCCCTGATGGCGTGCACTGCGCCACTACAGTTGCATGCGCAGGTTCACAAATGCATGGTCGATGGCAGCACCGTTTATACCGATGCACCTTGCGCCGTAGGTGCACCGGCCAGTACTCTTAATTTAAAAACTATGTCTTCAAACCAAGCCGCCATCGATTCCAAAATTATCTGGAACCGATACCCCGTAAAAGGCCAAGACTACGCCAGCTTGGTCAAATCGCTCAGCGCTAGCGGGCCCAAGGGCTTTCATGGTCTGGCCAGCTGGAACATTGCCTACAAATACACCACCCGAACAGAGGGCAATGTGTGCCGCTTTGACAGCATACGCCTGAGCGTGCAGGGCGAAATATTGATGCCCAAATGGACTGACGAAGACACTGCGCCCCCCGCACTGCGCCAGCGCTGGGCCGACTATTACGCAGCGCTGCAGCAGCACGAAGAAGGCCATGTGAAGCACGGTAACGAACTGGCCAACTTAGTGCAAGAAAAGTTTTTAGGCTACGGTGATTTTGCCTGCGGTCAAGCCAAATCTATAGCCCAAAGCGAGTTTGACAAGCTGTACAACAACCTGAAAAACCGCGACAAAGAATACGACCAACGCACACAACACGGCGCTACACAAGGCGCGCGTTTTTAATTTCAATTTTTAAATTTGAGGAGACATTCATGCAAGCACGCAAAATTCAACAACTATTTGACCTGACCGGTAAAACCGCACTCATCACCGGTGGCTCGCGCGGCCTGGGCCTGCAGCTAGCCCATGCACTGGGCGAGGCGGGTGCCAAGATCATGCTGTCGTCGCGCAAATCCAGCGACCTAGAAGAAGCCACCGCAGAGCTGCAAGACGCAGGCATCGACGCACGCTGGATAGCCGCCGACTGTGCTAAAGACGAAGAAATTAACCGCCTAGCCGATGAAACCCTAGAGCGCATGGGTGATGTAGACATCTTGGTCAACAACGCAGGTGCAGCCTGGGGTGCCCCCGCAGAAGACCACCCCGCAGACGCGTGGGACAAAGTGATGAACCTGAACGTGCGCGGCTACTTTTTACTTAGCCAACGCATCGCCAAAAAAAGCATGATCGGCAAAAATAATGGCTCCATCATCAACATTGCATCTATCGCAGGGCTAGGCGGCAACCCCAGTGGCATGAACACCATTGCCTACAACACGTCAAAGGGCGCGGTGATTAACTTCACCCGCGCGCTAGCGGCTGAATGGGGCAAGTACAACATTCGCGTTAACGCCATTTGCCCAGGTTTTTTCCCCAGCAAGATGACGCTGGGTACGCTGAAAGCTTTAGGTGAAGACAAGCTGAAAGAAGGCGCGCCACTTAAGCGTTTAGGCGACGACGAAGATTTAAAAGGTCTGTGCCTGCTGTACGCATCGGCCGCAGGCAAACACATCACTGGCCAATGGCTGGCAGTGGACGGCGGTGTGTCGATAGTGACGGGTGGTTGATTTTCAACTATGAAATTTTCTGTTCATATCCCGTTTGTTGAGCATCTTGGCTTTGAGCTGATCAGTTTTGAAGGTGGGCAGGCGCAGATTAATTACACTGCGCAGCCTGAGCACTTGAACAGTTTTAACGTAACCCACGGCGGTGCCAGCATGACGTTGATGGACGTGGTGATGGCGCATGCTGCACGCAGCGTGGAGTTGAACATGGGCATTGTCACCATTGAGATGAAGACCAGTTTTATGCAGCCTGCAGTGGGCGCGCTGGTGGGCAAAGGGCGCTTGATTCACCGCACGGCAACGATGGCGTTTACTGAGGCGACTATTTTTGATGCGCAAGGCAAAGTGTGCTCGCATGCCACGGGCACTTTTAAGTATGTGCGCCGCTTGCCTACGGCTGCAGGCATCCATGATTTGAACCCGATCGCCTCAGATTGATAAAAAGCAATCTTAAAACACCTATTTACCTATAAAAACTGCTTGTAGTCCAAGTATTTATTACATATATTGCTACAAAATTCATAGTAAACAGAAGGATCACACCATGCAAAACCAACAATGGCTTTTAGACAATCGCCCCACTGGTGAGGCGAACGCCACCAACTTTAAACTGGTCAGCACCACTACCCCTGCGCTGCAAGACGGCCAAGTGCTGGTGCGCCACCACTACATGAGCTTAGACCCCTACATGCGCGGCCGCATGAACGAAAGCAAAAGCTACGCCGCAGCGCAGCCGCTGGGCGAGGCGATGATTGGCGGCACGGCAGGCGAGGTGGTGGAATCTAAAAACGCCAAGTTTGCTGTGGGCGACAAAGTAGTGGGTATGGGCGGCTGGCAAACCTACAGCGTGGTGAATGGCGATGCTGTGGGCGCGCTGCGCAAGGTAGACACTGCGCACATACCGCTGAGCCATTACTTAGGCGCAGTGGGCATGCCCGGTGTGACAGCGTGGTACGGCCTGATGAAAATCTGTAACCCCAAAGCGGGCGAAACCGTGGTGGTGACCGCTGCCAGCGGCGCAGTGGGCAGCGCCGTGGGCGTGCTAGCCAAGGCGCTGGGTTGCCATGTGGTGGGCATAGCCGGTGGTAAAGACAAATGTGACTACGTGGTCAACGAGCTAGGCTTTGACGCCTGCGTCGACTACAAAGAACACAGCGACGGCAAAGCACTGAGTGCCGCATTAAAAGCTGCAGCACCCAACGGCATTGACTGCTATTTTGAAAACGTAGGTGG
>JANOSN010000792.1:0-1851 GCA_031415895.1 Polaromonas sp.
TACTAAATCTGCAAATACTTGGCCGCCACCAAAGCTCTTGACGTGCCAATCGATGATGCCAAAGATACCCGTTTGCCACAGCGCCGCTGTGGTAAGTGCACCAAATAGTGCGATGGTGATAATCAAAAATGTGCGTTGCATGATGGAGCCTTTCAGTGTCGAGGCACTCAGTGTGCAGCGTGCAGGTCATGCGCGCAATTACCTGCGAGGTCATTGAATCTGCGCTGGTCTATGGTTCAATACAACCATGAACGTGCTGACCCACACCTTGCCTATTACCTTGCAGCAGGCGCGCAAAGCCAAGCGCTTAAGCCAGCTGGAGCTGTCGATGCGGGTGGGGGTGTCGCAGCGGCATGTTAGCTTTGTAGAAAGTGGCCGCGCTAAGCCTAGCCGCGAGCTGCTGATGGCCTGGCTGCATGAGCTGGACGCGCCGCTGGTGGTGCGCAACGCAGCCATGCTGCAAGCGGGCTATGCGCCTGCCTACAGCGCTGCGCCGCTGGGCGACCCGATGCTGGCCCAAGCTAACGACGCACTGGTGCAATTGATCACGGCGCACGACCCGCAGCCTGCATTTGTATTGGATGCACAGTGGAATGTGCTGCGCTTCAATAGCGCTGGTCGATGGTTAGCCGCCACGCTGATGCCTTGGGCTGCAGACGTACTGCGTGCTCACACGGCTAGCAGCCCACCGATCAACCTGCTGGATATGCTGGTGCACCCCGAAGGCTTTTGTAAAACCATGCTCAATCTGGCCGAAGTAGGCCCCGCGCTGCTGGCGCATTTGCGTGATGATGCGTCTGTGCAGCCCGCGCTGACACCCAAGGTAGAGGCGTTTGCTGCGCTGCTGCGCGACCGGATAGGCGGTCAAAATCCATACGCTACGTGGCCTAGTCAAGCCGTACCTGTGTTGACATCGCGCTTTGCCACTGCGCATGGCGAGCTGGCTTTTTTCAGTATGTTCACTACCTTTGGCACACCGCAAGACATCACGCTAGCATCGCTGCGGGTAGAGCATATGTTTGCGGCTGATGCGGCTACATTGGCGGTGTTGAAGTCATGCGTTGCAGGGCTGAACGTTTGAACTTTGAACTCCCCCTTGGCAATGCATTTCTTCGTTGTTTAGCTTGGACGGGCGGCGGGACATATCGCTGAAAAAACTTCCGCGAACACGCGACGTAGTTAGTAGTCATCTGGAGTTGGTGGGCCGCACCTCGCTACAGTTTTCCCAGCGATAAGATCCCACCGCTTCACCCTGGTCGATGCGGTAGTAAAGGCACGTGCGCCGGACATGCTGTTGCGGTTCAAACCGCGACCATCTTCAGGCGTGACCTCAACCTCGTACAAGCGCGCTGCTGTGGCCTAGCACTGTCGCCACCGATTCGAACTTCGGGCTCGAGGAACGGAATGCAGGGGACAAGAAATTTAGGCTGTCTGAGCGCTTGCGCGAGTTCCTAAATTTCCCCCGAAATGAGTACCGCAGATGCTTGCCCGAAGGGCCCGTGGTTCGGGTGGCGATAGTGCTAGGCCACAGCAGCGCGCGTGCCAGAACAACGGACCAAAACCAGAACAACACAGATTACCAAAGAAATAGGCCGGTAGTCCAAGCATTTAGTGCTTAATTAGCTACGAATTTAATAGCAATTAAGTTTACATCACCTCATAAAAACTCATCTCCACGCGGTCAGGATACCGCGCCCCAGTGCCGATAAAAATGCTTTGCGTCATCCAGTGCAGCGAAGGGCTTTCTACCTCGAAGCTGGGGGCGCAGCGAAAGTACACGCGCTCGAGCGGCACGGCGTCGCCGCGCACCAAAGCGGCAATGTCAGTCGCGCTGCCCCGGCGCAGCGCGTG
>JANOSN010000793.1:0-5696 GCA_031415895.1 Polaromonas sp.
CTACGCTAAAACCATTGACCTGCTCAAAACCAGCGTGCTACCCAAACTGGGCGCGCAAGAGGTTGTGGGCGACACCAGAATTTGCAAAGTCTCTATCGTGGGCATCGGCATGCGCAGCCACGTAGGCATCGCCAGCAAAATGTTTCGCGCCTTGAGTGAAGAAGCTATCAACATCCAAATGATCTCTACCAGCGAGATCAAAACCTCGGTGGTGATCGACGAGAAATACATGGAACTGGCAGTGCGCGCGTTACACAAAGCGTTTGATTTAGATCAGCCTGCGGCATAAACAACCATCTTCTAATGAAAACCACCTTTTGAGGTGGTTTTTTTGTTTTATTGATTGCTTTATTGTGGACATTTTTATCATCGAAAAAAAGCACCACCACCATAGAAATTTATAAAAATTTAAAAATAACTAATCAACAGTCTATTTGTAGCCTTACTCTTACCTTTAATCTCAAAAGATAAACACTAGTACGTGTTGCTCTGGTTGGTGGTCCTGCGTAAGCATAGTCTTACAGTAATTGGCGGTCCAAGCTGACGTTACTTCGCTGTGGTGACCTATGATTTATTGATATGCTGTGATTAACAATAATGACTGTTAATCAAGCCATAAATAACCTATATAAATTGAATGCAGCTGCATCGGTTGATTACGTCCTTGTATTTCTACTTTCAAAATCAACCCAAAGGAATCCAAATGAACACATCTAGCCTAGCCGATCAAACCAACTCAGTTATAGATCAAACCTCACATGCTATCGACCAAGCAGGTGACTTAACAAAGCGCGGCGTACAAGCTGTACGCGAAGGCGGTCAGCAACTGCGGGAAAAGGCTCAAAGTATGGGTGAGACCACAGTAGATTACATACAACAAGAGCCCGTCAAAGCGATGTTGATTGCAGCAGCTACCGGCGCCGCCTTGATGGCTATGCTTAATTTAATCAATAGGTCTGGCCATCGTAATTAAACTAAAGAGCCAGCAATGAATACGTTGATTCGCCTTTTGACAACGCAGCCTCAGCTGCTGCTTGATCATGTGGAAGCCTATTCAGATTTGGTGAGCCAAGAAATAGCCGCTGCGTCAAGCGCATATAGACGATATCTTTTGTATGTCGTGTTGGCCTTGCTGCTTGCAACGCTGTCTCTGGTCTTGGCAGGGGTTGCGCTTATGCTTTGGGCTACACAACCTGCAGCACAGATTCAAACGGCATGGGTATTAGTGGTAGTACCGCTGGTGCCTTGTGTGCTGGCGCTGTGGTGTGGTAGGGTGGCTAAAAATGATATTCGAAACGGTACGTTTGCAGAGTTACGCGGTCAGCTTAAAGCAGATTTGGCTATGTTTAGTAGTATGAAATCTGGTGTTTCACCACCACTATCATGACTACCTACAGACATGAAAGTGCAGCCTGTAAACAATCAGCATAAAAGCCTATATAGCTTTAACGTACCTGCAAAGCGCGCAATACATAATAACCTGCAATGCTTGCAGAGGTGCTTGCAAAACTTCCCCAGATTAGGTCTGCAATAGCAACTGATGCAGGCCACTCTTTCAGCGTAGCCCAATTGGTTAAGTCGTATGTAGCGTATGCGAAAAAACCAAAGGCAGCGGCAGTCGTTACTACTTTGATCAGGCTGTTGGCATTTTCAAGAGGCAGTATTACAAACATCATTAGACCTGCTGCGTAGACTAGATAAAAAACTGCGGCCACTATTAAGTTAGGCTGCGCAGCCATTAAATGGCCAATGCCTTGTTGGTAGAGTGGCTTGGCAATAAAACCTAGCCACAGTACATCTAAAGCCAGCATCACCAATGCAATCGTTATGTAGGATGCAAAGTATTTAATCATGATTTACTTTCTTAGTTAAAGCTAAGCATAACTCCAAGATGCTACTGCAAACTTGTAAACACGCCGATGTCTTACATAGGTATTAGGTGGCAACTGATACTTCTAAAGCTCAAAAAAACTACATTATAAAAAGATACGATGTGCGACGCTTTTCGCTGAAGTCCTTAATTAAAAACATAATAGGCGCAACACCATGGCTCTAATACATGCTGAATCTGGCGGTATCACTAGTGTGCTTGCGCTCGGGCCCATGCTGCACACCACCGTGACACATACTATTTTGAAAGCACCCCAACTCGAACTAATACGTGTCGTGTTGCTAGCAGGCAAGGAAATGCGTGGACACAAAGTGCTAGGCGAGATTACTGTGCAATGTATTGAGGGTCGTGTTGAGCTTCGCGCGCTTGCGAAGGTATTGACTCTTGTGCCAGGCGATTTAGTGCACCTGCATGGTGACGTATTGCATGCACTAAAAGCAATTGAAGACTCGTCCATTCTGTTAACTATTAGATTAAATTAGCGTAGTTAATGCAGATAATCTTTAAGCGATTATCAAATTCAATCGCACTAAGTCAGAAAGTTGATTTGCTTGAGCGATATACCAGCGACAACTCACAAAAATTCCTACAACTCTATTTGCGAAAAATCAAAGCAGCTCTGTAGAGTTAATGCGAAACTGCATTTAATGTCAATCTGGCTGGGTCGGTAAGCTAGCTTCTTGAAAATTTACATCTGAAAAAAAACAACGTAAAAATGTTGCGGTAGTGGTATTTAACATCTCTAAAAATACTGTTAACTGTCAGATATAGAAATTGGTGGCAGCTTTAATTGAGAGCACTAAAACTATGTTGCTTACGCTCAATGCAGGTTCTTCGAGTCTAAAGTTTGCAGTATTTAACGCTGACTCGCATTTGTCCCAGATCGTTTCTGGTTCAATTAAAGGCATCGGTTCGACTTTAGCAAGTTTTACCCTCAAGGACACGACAGGCAATGTATTAGACCATTCTGAAATTACAGCACTAGACCATGTACGAGGTCTAATTTATTTGCTTGATCGACTTGCTGTGACGTTGCGCTTAACCAGGTTTACAGCGGTTGGTCATCGCGTGGTCCATGGCGGACCGCACTATAGCAAACCGCAGCGCGTGGACGACACGATGTTGGCAGAGCTTAGACGAATCAGTGTATTTAATCCCGTGCATCTTCCGAGTGAAATTGCACTGATAGAGCAGATTGCTGCAAAATTTCCACAGACTGCGCAGGTAGCTTGCTTCGACACCGCATTTCACAGCCAGATGCCGCGTGTAGCCAAAATGCTTGCGATTCCACGCCGCTATGAAGCTATGGGAATGCACCGCTATGGCTTCCACGGCATATCTTATGCTGGCCTGATGGAAGAGCTAGAACACGTTGCTGGCGTTGATGCGGCCAAGGGTCGCATCATTTTGGCGCACTTGGGTCAGGGTTCAAGCATGACCGCCGTTAAGCATCGACATGGTGTAGACACCAGCATGGGTTTCACTCCAGCTGCAGGATTAATGATGGGAACCCGATCAGGCGACCTAGATCCGGGATTAGTTTCTTTTTTTGCGCAAACAGAGCATATGGGTCCTGCGGAGTTTGACCACATGATCAACCACGAGTCGGGACTTCTCGGCGTCTCTGAAACTAGTTCCGATATGCAGGAACTACTTGAGCGTGAAGCTAATGACGTTCGTGCTGCAGAAGCTGTGGCGCTGTTTTGCTATCAAGCCAAAAAGCTGACGGGAGCGTATGCCGCTGCACTCGGTGGTCTCAATACGTTGGTTTTCGCCGGTGGCATCGGCGAAAACGCAGCATCGGTTCGCGCGCGCATTTGTCAGGGACTCGAATTGCTTGGTTTGGAACTGGATGAATCTAGCAACTTATTGAACGCTGAAGTCATATCTTCAGAAGCCAGCCGTGTTGTCGTAAGAATTATTCGTAGCAACGAGGAAAGCATGATTGCGAGATCATTGTGTGCTGTCCTAAGCATCGGCTCCCAAACTAAAGGGTAAGACGCTCAATCATGAAAGCCAACCCGGACATACAAACATTCGACACTCTCACACCGGATCTGCTGTGCAAGATGGATGCCTATTGGCGAGCAGCAAATTACTTGTCGGTCGGTCAGATCTATCTCTTGGACAATCCGTTGCTAAGGTATCCGTTAACGCTAGCGCACATTAAACCGCGCTTAGTAGGTCATTGGGGCACAACACCCGGACTCAACTTCGTTTATGTACATATAAACCGCGTGATCAAGGAGCGCGATCTCGACGTCATTTATATTACAGGTCCGGGCCACGGAGGCCCCGCTATAGTGGCGAATGTCTATCTAGAGCAGACCTACACTGAGGTGTATCCGCACATCACGCAAGATGAAGAGGGCATGAAACAACTCTTCAAACAATTTTCGTTTCCAGGCGGTATACCGAGCCATGTCTCGGCGGAGACGCCTGGCTCGATTCACGAGGGCGGCGAGCTGGGTTACGCGCTGTCTCACGCTTACGGCGCAGTATTTGACAACCCAGACTTAATGGTTGTCTGCGTGATCGGCGATGGTGAAGCGGAAACCGGCCCGCTCGCCACAAGTTGGCATTCGAATAAATTTCTCAATCCCGTGCGTGACGGCGCCGTGCTGCCCATTCTTCACTTGAATGGTTACAAAATCGCCGGCCCGACAGTGCTGGGACGTATTCCACATGCCGAGCTTGATGCCTTATTGCGAGGATATGGCTACGCGCCGTATTTTGTAATGGGTGACGACCCGATGGAGATGCACCGCCTAATGGCTGTTGCGCTCGACACCGCGATGGCTGAGATTGCACGCATCCAGCATGACGCTCGTACAGACGGTTTCACTAGTAGGCCTTGCTGGCCAATGATTGTCTTACGCTCGCCAAAAGGCTGGACAGGACCGAAAGAAGTTGACGGCAAGCAGACGGAGGGATCGTTTCGCTCACACCAGGTGCCGATGGGTGACATGAGCCGACCTGGGCATTTGAAGATTCTGGAGGATTGGCTCCAAAGCTATCGGCCACAAGAGTTGTTCGATACCACTGGCCGCCTGATGCCCGAACTTGCTGCATTGGCACCGACCGGTGAGCGACGAATGGGTGCTAACCCACATGCTAACGGCGGCTTGCTCTTACAGAGCCTTAGCCTGCCAAACCTTCGCAGCTATGCGGTGACTATTACGCAGCCAGGTCACGTCGACGCAGAAGCTACGCGAATTCAAGGCGAATTGATCCGTGATGTGATCAAATTGAACCCAAAGAATTTTCGCGTCTTCAGCCCTGACGAAGCAGCCTCGAACCGGTGGGGAGCTGTTTTTGAAGTTACTAACCGATGCTCAACAGCCGAAATTTTGGCAACTGACGAACACGTGTCACCCGATGGCCGCGTGATGGAAATGTTGAGCGAGCATCAGTGCGAAGGTTGGTTAGAAGGCTATCTACTAACTGGTAGGCACGGATTTTTCTCGTGCTATGAGGCATTCATTCACATTGTCGATTCGATGTTCAACCAGCACGCCAAGTGGCTGAAGGTTTGCAATCAAATCCCGTGGCGCCGACCGATTGCATCGCTGAACTACCTGTTGACATCGCACGTCTGGCGGCAGGACCACAACGGTTTCAGCCATCAAGACCCTGGTTTCCTTGATCACGTCGTAAACAAAAAAGCAGACATCATCCGTGTCTATCTGCCCCCTGATGCGAACACGCTTCTGTCGGTTACCGAGCACTGCCTGCGCAGCCGCAACTACGTTAATGTCATAGTAGCAGGTAAGCAGCCAGCACCGCAATGGCTTGACATAGACGC
>JANOSN010000794.1:0-8053 GCA_031415895.1 Polaromonas sp.
CCGGACAGTGAGCTGTACAACACCGGCATCGTTGACGTGTTCCACCGCTACCCGAAGATGTACATCGTCCGCCCACAGTTCTTTATTCCCATCATCACATTGCTGCGCAATGCCGCAATGAACTCGCTCAAGTACAAATCAGAGCTCGCGCTGGTTAGGGCTCAGAACATTGATATCACCAACTTCGAAAACAACCTCGAAACATTCAAGACGGCATTTGCGCGTAACTACGACCTCGCCTCCAAGAGCTTCAAAACGGCAATCGAAGAGATCGACAAGTCTATCGACCATCTGCAGAAAACCAAGGACGCCCTGCTTGGCACAGACAGGAATCTACGTCTTGCGAATGATAAAGCGCAAGACGTAACGATCAAGAAGCTGACGAGGGGCAACCCGACGATGGCGGCAAAGTTCTCCGAACTAAAGAATCCTGGTTCGTCTGACGCTGAATGAATCTGAACCGCTCCCGCTATCCGCTACCATCACCCCAGCGCCCATCCCGGGCCATAACGGAGACAAACGATGTTCAGTCATGTGATGTTTGGTGTAAACGACCTAGAGCGGTCAAAAAAGTTTTACGACGCGCTTTTAGGCACGCTGGGCATTGCCCCAGGCGTGGCTAACAAAAACCGCTATTTCTACCGCAGCCCCACCGGCACGTTTTGCATCACCACGCCTATCGATGGCGCGCCGGCTACGCATGGCAATGGCAGCACCATCGGGTTTACGGTGCAGTCGGCCGAGCAGGGCGACGCCTGGCATGCAGCGGGTGTGGCCAACGGCGGCACCACCTGTGAAGACCCACCGGGCTTTCGCGAAGGCCCCACAGGCCCGATCTACCTGGCGTACCTGCGCGACCCAGATGGCAACAAAATTTGCGCGCTGCACCGGCCTGCTAAGTAAAACTAAGGCTTAAACACCTGCACCTTTAGCCCAACCACAGCTGAGAAGTGTTTGCCGTTGCCCGTTAGCAAAGGCAGTGCGTGGCTGATGGCCGTAGCGGATATCAGCGCATCGGCCATGTGTAGGCTATGCGACAGGGCGTATTTTTCTACCAGCGTGCAGGCTAGGTCGCTGATGGCGGGGGTTATCGGCAATACATCGCTGTCGCCCGACTTGAAGGCTTTTTGCATGGCCTTGAGTTCAGTTTTGTTGCGGCAGCCTTGGGCTAGTTCCATGTACGACACGGCGGATAGGTACCAGTCTGCTTTGTTTTGCAGCGCAGCCACCGCGCGTGCGTTGCCGCGCAACGCCCAGATGAGCACGTCAGAGTCCACCAGCACGCCGCTGGCTGCCACTAATGATGTAGCCATTTAAAAGCGGGGCACGCGCAGGGCGCGCACATGGGCTGTGGGGTCGGCCATGTCAGTCCGGTCAGCCCACAGGCCTGCAATGCCTTGCACGCGCGCGAGCTTGTCATTACGGGGTGCAGTGGTTTGTTGGTCTAAAAACTGGTCTACCGCTTGGCGTATCAACTCGCTTTTGGTCACAGCAGTGCGCCTGCACGCAGCAGCCAAGCGGGTTTGCTGCGTTTGCGTAAGGTAGATTTGGGTACGGGCTAAAGTGGTAGCTTGCATGATGTATGTATGATACATCACTTTGGCAAGTTGAAGTTTTTAAAACTTACCCGGCCTAGCCACCTGCACGTCGGTAAAAAACAAGCTTACGCCGTAGTTAGCGGCGTAGTGCGCTATGACGTGGTCGGCCACAGCTTGGGCTACTGCGTCGTCGCAAATAATTTTGATCTCTATCATGCGGTCGGCCTCCCAGGCGCCTTCGTGGGTGGCGTGTTGGCTGCCGCCGCGCACGTCGTACACGGTGTAGCCTTGCGCGCCTAGGCGTTTGGCGTCAGCTATCAGGCGCTTTTCTAGGGCGGCTTCGGTGATGATGACGAGGAGTTTTTTAGGGTGGGTTTGCATGGTGATGCCCTTACGCTAAAGCTTTAGCCAGCTGCAAATACAGCGGTATGCCCACTATCACGTTAAACGGGAACGTAATGCCCAGCGCCGCTGTGATAGACAGCGCTGCGTTGGCCTGCGGCACGGCGATGCGCATGGCGGTGGGCGCGGCAATGTAGCTGGCGCTGGCGGCTAATGTGGCCATGATGGCAACGCCGCCGGTGCTTAACCCCAGCCATTTGCCACCCAACGCGCCCAGCAGCGCCAGTGCCAGCGGTGCTAGCAGCGCAAAGGCAATCAAGCCTGGCCCATAGCGCTTAAGCTCGCCTAGGCGCGCACCGGCTACCAAGCCAAGCTCTAGTAAAAACAGCGCCAACACGCCTTTAAACAGCACGGTAAACAGCGGCGCAATAGGCGCAGTGCCTGCCTCGCCCATGGTGGTGCCAATGACCAGGCCGCCTACCAGCAGTAGCACTGATTTGCCTAAAAACACATCGTGGGCCAGGGCGCGCCAGCCTGTAGTTGAAGATGCTGCAGGCGATGAAGCAGCCAACGAAGTAACTGACGTAGGTAATACAGGGGCACAAGCAGTAGCTGCGTCAGCACCGCGCTGCGCTGCCCAGCGCGCCAGTGCAATGCCGGCCACAATGCCCGGTGCCTCTAGCAGCGCCACCCACAGCGCAGCGTGCGCTTCAAAAGGAATTTGCTGTGCAGTGAGGTACGCGCTGGCTACCGCAAAGGTCACCACACTCACCGACCCATAATGCGCTGCCACCGAGGCCGCGTCGTAGTAGTTAAGCTTGATGAGTTTACGCAGCACAGGGTACAAAGCCAACGGTATGGCCAGGCCCATGCCTAAGCACCACAGCACTTGCGGCAACACGGTTTGCACGCTTTGCTTAGACAGCTCAATGCCGCCCTTCAGGCCAATGGCCAGCAGCAGGTAAATAGACAAGGTTTCGTACAGCGCACCGGGCAAGGCCAGGTCGCTTTTGACCAGTCGCGCTAACAGGCCAAGTACAAAGAAGAGAACAACCACATCTACCATGTTGTGCATCTTACTTTAGTCAGCAGGCACGGTGCTATAATATTTATAGCTAAATAATTAACAAATGCTTGGACTACAAGCCTATTTGGCCAGTAAATTGTTCACTTGAACCAAATCTTCAGCTTTTAAGGTGCCGTTGGCTTGGCGCAGCTTGAGGCCGCCTACCAGCACGTCGTAGCGTGCCTTGGCCAAGTCGCGTTTGGTTTGAAACAACTGGCTTTGGCTGTTCAGCACGTCAATGTTAATGCGCACCCCTACTTGGTAACCTAGCTTGTTAGCGTCTAGCGCGCTTTGGCTAGATGCCTCGGCCGCTTGCAGGGCTTTGACTTGGCCTTGGCCAGACAGCACGCCAAAGTAGGCCGTGCGCGTGGCCTGGGCAATAGCACGTTTGGCACCTTCCAGGTCGTTGCGGGCCTTGTCTTCTAGTAGCAAGGTTTCTTTAATGCGGTTGTCGGTGGCGTAGCCGGTAAACAGTGGCAGGTTGAACTGCAGGCCTACGCTGGCGGTGTTAGCGCGGTTATTGGCGGGCGCAGAGCTGAGCGCACGGTTAATGCCGTAGCTGGCGACTGCATCTAGCGTGGGTTTGTTGGCGGCTTGGGCTTTTTGGGTTTCTAGCTGGGCTATGTCCAGGCCCAATTGCGCGGCCTTGATGCTGGGGTGCTCGGCGGCAGACTGCGCTACCCAAGCGTCTACATCGCTAGGCAGCAATGGCGGCAGCGTCAGGGGCAGGGCTACGGGGCGCGGGTCAGAGTTGGTTTTGCCTACCAGTTGGTCGAGCGCTATTTTTTTAACGCGCAGGTCGTTTTCAGCGGCTATCTCTTGGGCAATCACCAGGTCAAAGCGTGCCTGCGCCTCGCGCGTGTCGGTGATGGTGGACGTGCCCACTTCAAAGTTGCGTTTGGCGCTGGCCAGTTGCTCGGCTACGGCAGCTTTTTGCGCTTTGACAAAGGCTAGGCTGTCGTTGCTGGCCAGCACGTCAAAGTAGGCTTGGCTTACGCGCACGATCAGGTCTTGTTCGGCGTTGGCCAGGGTGGTTTTGGCTAGCTCGGCTTGCTTCTCGCCTTGCGCTGCGGTGGCTTTGTTAGCCGGGCGGTACAAGGGCTGGTTGGCGTTAACGGCAATGCTTTGCGACAGTGGGCTGCGGTTGCTGTCGGGGTTGGTGTTGTCGGTGTTAGATTTGTTCACGCCAGCGGTTAAGCCTGCGGTGGGGTACAGGCCCGCTTTGGCTTGCTCGGCCTTGGCCAGGTTAGCGTCGTACTGCGACTTGGCTGATTGGTACACCGCGTCGTAGGCGCTGGCAGACTCGTACAGTAGGATCAAGTTTTGCGCCATCACCGGGGCTGCAAAAGCGCACAACATGGCAGCACTGAGCAAAGCTAAACGGGGCGTTTTCATGGTGAGTTTTTCCTTAAATTTAATAGCATGGCACGCAGGGGTCGGCCTCAACGCTCCAAGCCGCAATGCCGCCTGCAATATTGACGATGTGTTCAAAATCTTGCTGCTGCAAGTAGCGCGCTACCTGCTGGCTGCGTATGCCGTGGTGGCACAGGCAGGCGATGCTGCGGTCGGTGGGCAGCTCGGTCAAGCGCTGGGGTATTTCGTGCATGGGGATGCACAGCACGTCAAATGCGGGAGCTGCGCTTAATGGTCGCACGGCTGCAGTGTTAAATTCCCAGGTCTCGCGCACGTCTAGCACCAGCGGGGCCGCGCCCGTTTGGCTGTGCTGCGCTGTGGCCCATTGGGCAAATGCAGCGGGACGTATTTGGTCAATCATGGGCTTTGTCTATTTTTAAAATGGGGTTTAAAAGCTAAATTTGGAGTCTTCACCAAAGCCAGACAGTCGCGGTGCCACGGTGTCCCATGGCTGGCGGGTGATGGCGGTGCCATCGGTTTGGGTGACAAAGGTCGCGCGCATCATGGGCTCGTTGCCCACCACAGCGGCTAAGCGGCCTCCGGGCTTGAGCAAGGCTACTAAGGCAGTAGGCACATGCGCCACCGACCCTGACAGCACGATCACATCAAACGGGCCATCGGCTTTAAGGTCTTTGCTGCCATCGGCGGTGCGCACTTCGCAGTTCGAGATACCGGCTTTTTGCAAGTTCTCACGCGCGGTTTGCGCCAGCTCGGGCACTATTTCCAGGCTGATCACACGCTGGGCGCGGTGCGCTAGTAGTGCAGCCATGTAGCCGCTGCCAGTGCCAATCTCCAGCACCTTTTCATGCTTATGCACGGCCAAATCTTGCAAAAAGCGCGCTTCGACTTTGGGCGACAACATGCTGGCACCGTGGCCTAGCGGAATCTCCATATCCACAAAGGCCAGTGCCTTGTGCGCCAGTGGGCAAAAGTCTTCACGTTTAACGGCGGCCAGCAGCTGCAAAATGGCAGTGTCCAGCACGTCCCACGGGCGGATTTGCTGTTCGATCATGTTAAAGCGGGCTTGTTCGATGTTCATAAAATTTCTTTGAAGATTTCAATAGGGTGCAACTGGATGGGCCTGCGGCTTATTCGGCTGATCTTGGCAAGCCTTCTATTTTAGTGGGGCTGGTGGGCGTGCCTTTGAAAATACGCAAAAACCATTGAGCTAAATCGTCCATGTAGCAGTACATCACTGGCACCACCACTAAGGTTAGCAGCGACGAGGTAATGACCCCGCCAATAACCGCCTGGCCCATGGGTGCGCGCTGCTCAGAGCCTTCGGTCAACGCAAAGGCCAGCGGTACCATGCCAAAAATCATCGCCAGGGTGGTCATCAAAATAGGGCGCAGGCGCACTTTGGCCGCTAGCAGCAGCGCCTCGGCACGGTCTAAGCCTGGGACGATGACGTTGCCTTGCGCGTCTAACTGCGGCTCGCGCGAACGGATGGCAAAGTCCACTAACAAAATAGCGTTTTTAGTGACCAAGCCCATCAGCATGACCACGCCAATCACCGAGAACATAGACAAAGTCGACTGAAACATCAGCAGCGCCAGCACCACACCAATCAAGGTCAACGGCAGCGAGGTCATCAACGCAATAGGCTGCAAAAAGCTCTTGAATTGGCTGGCCAAGATCATATAAATAAAGATGACGGCCAGTGCTAAGGCAGACACCGCATAGCCAAATGATTCAGCCATGTTTTTGGTATTACCACCAAACTGGTAGCTGTAACCCGGCGGCATGGCAATGCTGTCCATGGCGGTGCGCACATCAGCTGACACCTCGCCTGCTGCGCGGCCATACACGTTGGCGTTAATGGACACTTCGCGTGATAAGTCGCGGCGGTTAATCTGGTTCGGGCCAGTAGACTCACGCACCGTGGCCACTTGGTTTAAGCGCACTACCTTGCTGGTGCCGTCGGCTGCTGATGTCACGGTAAAAGGCAAGCGCTCTAGGTCTTGCGGCGTGTTGCGCGCATCGGGCGACAGGCGCACATTCACGTCATAGGTTTGGTCGTCTGCAGCGCGCCAGTTGCCTACGGTTTGTCCTGCCACCAAAGTGCGCAGGCTGTTGCCAATTTGGTTGACGTTCAGGCCAAGGTCAGACGCAGCCTCGCGGCGCACATCGATTTCGATGGTGGGTTTGCTGGGTTTAACGCTGGAATCTAAATCAACCAAGCCAGGTATCTTGTGCAGCTTTTCTGTGGCTTGCAGGGTTAGGCGTTCTAGCTCTTTGAGGTCGCCGCCTTTGAGCGAAAACTCAACTTGCTTGCCGCCGCCCACCGCGTCGCCACCCACAGCGCTGGTCACGTTAATGCCTGCCACGCGGCTTAATCGTTCGCGGATTTGTGCCGACAGTTGGTCTGCGCTGCGCTCGCGCTGCTTGCGATCAACCAAGCGGATGTAGACGGAGGCGTAAATTTTGCCCTGCGCATTGCCAGTGTTGATGGTGGACAGCGTGTAGCGCACTTCGGGCATTTCACGAATGATGGCTTCGGCTTGGCGGGTTTTAGCCTCAGTGGCTTCCAGCGAAGAGCCTACAGGGGTGTAGAACGTGACGTTAGTTTCGCCAAAGTCAGCTTTGGGCACAAACTCGGTGCCTACAAAACGCATCATCACTATGCTGATGGCAAAGGTAACCACTGCAATGAGCAGGGTGGTTTTTTTAAACTTCAGGCTCCAACGCAAAATGCGTTGGTAAGCCTCAATCATGCGGTCGGTGGCTTTGTCAAACCAGTGCGTTACGCGGCCAATGGTCTTGTCATACCAAGTCACAGGTGCATAAGGCTTGCCGTGCTGGTCAATAGCGGGGTCATGCCAAATGCTAGACAGCATGGGGTCGAGCGTGAAGCTGACAAACATGGATATCAACACCGCAGCCACGATGGTGATGCCAAATTCGTGAAAAAACTTGCCAATAATGCCCTGCATAAAACCAATCGGCAAAAACACCGCCACGATAGACAGCGTAGTGGCCAGCACGGCCAAGCCAATCTCTTGCGTGCCGTCTAGGGACGCTTGGTAGGGTGTTTTGCCCATTTGCACGTGCCGCACTATGTTCTCGCGCACCACAATAGCATCGTCAATCAAGAGGCCCACACACAGGCTAAGCGCCATCATGGTGATGATGTTGATAGTAAAACCAAACAAGTTCATGAACAAGAAGGTGCCTATCAAGGCAATGGGCAGCGTCAAGCCCGTGATGACGGTAGAGCGCCATGAGTTAAGAAACAAAAACACAATCAAAATGGTGAGCAATGCGCCTTCAATCAAGGTGCGGCGCACGTTGTCAACCGACACGCGAATGGGGCGTGAGTTGTCGATGATGGGCTCTAGCTTCACGCCGGGCGGTAGCGATGGAGTGATGTCAGCGATGGTTTTTTTCAGGCCATCCACTACGTCAATAGTGTTGTCGTCTTGCGCTTTTTGCACGGCCAGTAGCAGCGTGCGCTGGCCGTTGTACAGGGCCAGGCTTTCGGCTTCTTGCGCGCCGTCGTTAATGCGCGCCAGCATGCCTACTGTGATGGCGCTGCCCGAGCTGGCTTGACCAGCGCCCGCCGATCCCTTGCGGGTGACGATGATTTTGGCAAAGTCTTCGGTGCGCTGCATGCGCGCCTGCACCTGCACCACACGCTCTTGCGTGAGCGAGCGCACAGCGCCTACGGGCAGGTCTTGGTTTTCGTTGCGCACGG
>JANOSN010000795.1:0-2401 GCA_031415895.1 Polaromonas sp.
GAATGCTGCTAACGACAGCAAAGACTTGCTCGCTTTGCTGCGATTGCAGCTAGAAATCGATCAAATCGATCCATCTTCGGTAGCTGCTATGGCTGATGACAAGATACGCAGTTTTAATAGCATGCTTAAAGATCAGCTTAAAACGCTGCAACAAGAACACCAGATGGTGTTACAGCGCGTGCGCGGTTCTTTTGACGTGGGTTTTGGCGCCATTACCCCCAAAATACTGATGCATTCTTTGCGTGTTCACATGCAGCAAATGCAAAATACTTTAGAAGTGTTTGCCTATGATTTAGCAGCAATTGAAGACGATAAAAAGCTCAAAAAATGGGTCAAAGCACAAATCGCTGCCTTAGATGATGAGTTTGCTTACTAAAATCTAATAGCTAACCAGCCCTGAGCGCCAAAGTGCGACAATAACGCTATGAACCGTACCGCTGAAGTCACCAGAAACACCAACGAAACCCAAATTACCGTCAAGGTTAACCTTGATGGTACGGGCACCGCCAACCTGTCCACTGGCATTGGTTTTTTTGACCACATGCTTGACCAAATCGCCCGGCACGGGCTGATTGACCTGGACATTAAGGCGGTAGGCGACCTGCATATCGACGGCCACCACACGGTAGAAGACGTGGGCATAACGCTAGGCCAAGCGGTTTTCAAAGCCGTAGGCGACAAAAAAGGCATCAAACGCTACGGCCATGCCTATGTGCCGCTAGACGAGGCACTAAGCCGCGTGGTGATTGATTTTTCAGGCCGCCCAGGTTTGCACATGAACGTGCCTTTTAAATCCGGCAGTGTGGGCCAGTTTGATACCCAGCTGGCGTATGAGTTTTTTCAAGGTTTTGTAAACCATGCCTTGGTCACCTTGCATATCGATAATCTGACTGGCGACAACGCGCACCACCAGGCTGAAACGGTGTTCAAAGCCTTTGCACGTGCAGTGCGGATGGCGCTTGAACTTGATCCGCGCTCTGCAGGTGTGATTCCGTCCACCAAGGGCAGCTTGTAGCCTGCGCAGGCCTTAAAATAGCTGTTTTACCAGCCTTTTAGCCTTGTAGTCCAAGTATTCATTGCTTATATAGCTATTAAATTTATAGCATTTAGTGTTTTAAAAGATATGACCAAGACTGTTGCAGTCGTTGACTACGGTATGGGCAACTTGCGCTCAGTGGCTAACGCCGTGAAGGCCGCAGCCCAAGGCACCGGCTTTGAAGTCATCATCACCCAGCGCCCCGACGACGTGCGCGCCGCCCAGCGCGTGGTGCTGCCCGGCCAAGGCGCTATGCGCGACTGCATGGCCTGTTTAAACGACTCTGGCCTGAAAGAATCTGTTCTGGAAGCCGCACACAACAAACCCATGTTTGGTGTGTGCGTAGGCATGCAAATGCTGCTCGATCACAGCGACGAGCAAGACACCCCCGGCCTAGGCCTGATCCCTGGCCGTGTGCATAAATTTGAGCTGGCAGGGCGCATTCAGCCCGACGGCAGCCGCTATAAAGTGCCCCAAATGGGCTGGAACCGTGTGCACCAAAGCCAGCCGCACGCTATCTGGGGCGATGTGGTCAACGACAGCTGGTTTTATTTTGTACACAGCTTTTATGCCAAAACAGCGCAGGCCCAGCACAGCGTAGGCCAGGCCGACTACGGCGCAGTATTTACAGCCGCTATCGCGCGTGATAACATTTTTGCTACCCAGTTTCACCCCGAAAAAAGCGCCGCCCAAGGCTTAGCCCTGTACCGTAACTTCCTTCACTGGAACCCTTAAAACTCTCTAGCCATGCAACTCATCCCCGCCATCGACCTCAAAGACGGCCACTGCGTACGCCTTAAACAAGGCGATATGGAGCAGGCCACCACCTTCGGTGAAGACCCCACCGCCATGGCCCAAAGCTGGTTCGACAAAGGCGCACGCCGCCTGCACTTGGTCGATTTGAACGGCGCATTTGCCGGTCAGCCCAAAAACTTTGCCGCCATCAAAAGTATCTTGAAAGCCGTAGGCCAAGACATTCCCGTGCAACTTGGCGGCGGTATCCGCGACCTGGACACCATAGAGCGCTACATCGACGCCGGCCTGCAATACGTCATCATCGGCACCGCCGCCATCAAAAACCCCGGCTTTTTGCAAGACGCCTGCACCGCATTCCCCGGTCACATCATCGTGGGGCTAGACGCCAAAGACGGCAAAGTCGCCACCGACGGCTGGAGCAAGCTGACCAAACACGACGTGATCGACATAGCTAAAAAGTTTGAAGGTTACGGGGTTGAGTCCATCATTTACACCGACATTGGCCGCGACGGGATGCTGAGCGGCGTGAACATCGAGGCGACAGTCAAACTCGCTCAAGCCCTTACTATCCCCGTCATCGCTTCTGGCGGCCTGAGCAATATGGCCGAC
>JANOSN010000796.1:0-2080 GCA_031415895.1 Polaromonas sp.
GGCTGGTGGGCTAAGTCTAAAATGCCGGGGCCGTAGGCAATCACGTCTTTAAGATGGCCCGTGCGCACAATATGTTTTTGGTCGTAGGTGCCGGGGCTGGAGATGTAGCTGGGCTCACGGCCCAGCACGCGGGCAATGGCGCGGGCTGTAGCGTCAACCACAGGCGCGTCTTGCGGCGTGGCAGTCGGTACAAAGCTCATGATTTCTTTGATGTTGAAATCAAACCCTGGTCGCGTGCGCTGCAGCTCTTGCAGCATGTCTAGTATTTCGCGCTTCACGTCACTTAAATTTTCTTCAGCAATAAAGCGCCGGTCTAGTACGGCGCGGCAGCTGTGGGCCACTACGGGAGCGGGCAGGTCGGCCGTGGGCCAGCCGCGTGCGTCCACTGCATAGCGCTGCTCAACTTGGCCGCCATGCACGCTGTTGATGTTCAGCGTGCTCACGCGCGCGCCTGCGGGCTCGACGGGCTCTTTGGTTTTGCGCTGCGCCAGCTTGGGGGCCAGTTGCGTTTCTAATAAATGGATAAACGCACTCATGTGGTTGATGGCGCTGTCACCTAAAAACGGCATCGAGCCGTGGGCGATGCGGCCTGTAGTTTCTACCTGCGCCCAGTAAACCCCACGGTGGCCCAGGCAAATGCGGTCTACGCCCAAAGGCTCAGGAATGATCACATGCTGCACACGAGGTTTAGAAAAATACCCGCGCTCAGCCAAATAGCCTACGCCGCTAAAGCCGCCAGATTCTTCGTCTACCGTGCCGCTAATCTCCAACACGCCGGGCAGCGGCAAGCCGCTTTCTATCAAAGCCTCACACGCAATCACGCTGCTGGCCAAGCCGCCTTTCATGTCGCAGCTGCCACGGCCATAGACTTTGCCGTCTTGCACCTGGCCACCAAAGGGCTCAAAGGTCCAGCCGCTGCCAGCTTCTACCACGTCTATGTGCGAATTGAAATGTACGCAGTCGCCTTTGTCTGCAGCGTATGCCTTGCCCTCATAACGCGCCACCACATTAGTGCGCGGGTAGGTGTCACTGTCGCCAGGTGCGCCCACGGCGCGAATGTACTCCACTGCAAACCCACGTTTGGCCAGCCGCTCACCTAAAAACCGTGCACAGGCTTCATACGCATCGCCTGGTGGGTTAACGGTGGGTATGCGTACTAAGTCTTGCGTGAGCGCCGTCACCTCGGCGCGCTTGGCCTCGATGCGTTCAAGTAGTTTGTCAGTGTCCATGCGGCTTTGTCACCCAAACCGCTGCAGCGCGGCAACGTTTTAGTTTTGCCGCCAAGGCAAGCCCAGCTTGCGCCACCCGCCTGTGGTGTTGCGGTGCGCATCAGTGTTCGGGTCGCCCTCAAAGCCTTCCAGAATGTTGTAAGCCTCAAAGCCCAGTGCCTGTGCGCGTTGTGCTGCAGGTACCGAGCGCAAGCCTGATCGGCACAGCAGCACCACTTTGGCACCTGCAGGCACAGCGGCTTTAAGCTGCGCATCAAACTCGGGGTTGACTGCCATGCCGGGCCAAATTTTAAATTCGATGCCTGGCACTTCGGGGATAAAGCCGACCCAGGCGCGCTCGGCATTAGTGCGAATATCTACTAAATAAGCTTCGCCACTTTTCCACCAGCGGTAGGCCAACTGGGGCGATACATCGCCGCTGTAGCCGGCTGCTGCGTCCACTGCGCGCGGCGCGTCGTCGCCAGCACCGGCCTCGTGGCGCAAACCTAGGCTGAGGTTGGCGGGCACGGCTTCGTCAATGCGTTGAGGTTTGGGTAGGTTGAGATCGTTCATAAGTTGTATAAATTCTGTGGGGCTGCGGGTGCGGCCTTGGTCGGTAATGCGTCGATTGTGCCGCTTCTCGTGGCCAATGGTGCTGTGCGTTTGGCCTTTGTAGTCGTGTGCAGGCCACACGGTAGTGTCGTCGGGCAATGCAAACAACACACGGGTCAAACTGTCGTACAAAGCCTGCGCGCTGCCAGATTGAAAATCTGTACGGCCACAGCCGTCGACCAGCAAAGTGTCGCCAGTAAAAACATGGTTATGCCACAAAAAACTCATGCTGCCAGCCGTGTGGCCCGGTGTGTGCAGTG
>JANOSN010000797.1:0-13055 GCA_031415895.1 Polaromonas sp.
TCTTTGATGGCGGGAAAGCGTGCGCGAATAGCCGCATGGATTTCGGCTGTGTCATCTACGCTCAAGGTGGTTTGTGTGACGACTGCCAGCTTCTCGGTTTGTTGAGGGTGCACTGTAGCGACCCCTGCCAAGTCCTCAACCAAATGAATGCCGTAGTCTAGCTGGCCCATCGTGCCTTCAACCTCTGGGTGGCCTTTGTGGCCGATCATGATGAACTCGTAGCCCTCTTTGTGCAGCTTGGCCACTTCCACATGCACCTTGGTCACCAGTGGGCAGGTAGCGTCAAAAATTTGAAAACCTCGGCGCTCGGCTTCGCGCTCTACTGACTTGGGCACGCCGTGCGCGCTGAACACTAAGGTAGCGCCTTCAGGCACGTCGTTTAAGTCCTCAATAAAAATGGCGCCTTTGGCTTTGAGGTCGTTCACCACATAAGTGTTGTGCACAATCTCGTGGCGCACATAGATGGGGTTGCCAAATTTTTGCAGTGCGCGCTCGACAATTTCAATCGCACGGTCTACACCTGCGCAAAAGCCACGTGGCTCGGCTAAAACAATTTCATTGACCATTTATAAAACTCCAATCACATGGACTTCAAACGTCACTGGCTGGCCAGCCAACGGGTGGTTAAAGTCAAACAAAACTCTGCCATCCTTGGCGTCGCCATCCACTTGCACCACCGCACCTGCGTAGCTGCCCAAACCATCGGGGGTGGGGAACTGCACTACATCGCCTGCGGCATATTTTTCATGTGGGTCGCCCAGCTCAGCCAGCAGCTTTTTAGCCACCCACTGCAGCATGTCAGGGTTGCGCGGGCCAAAAGCCTCGCCAGCAGGAATGTTAAACGTGGTACGTACGCCCTCTTCTAAACCTAGCAAACGCTGCTCGACTGCAGGAGACAACTGCCCGCCGCCTAGCGACAGTGTGGCGGGTTTGTCGTTGAACGTGTTGATAATGTCACCCGCTGGGCCGCCTAGGCGGTAATGCAAGGTGAGAAAGGAGCTAGGGTCAATCTGGGGCATAAAATTCTTTGGAAATTGCCTCTATTGTAGAAAACCTGCAAAGCCCCTGCTAAAACCTAAAACTACAAGCCCAAGCGCCTAGTACTAGGCCCATTCGTTTACAGTCTGTCCATGCTGCTTAAATCACTGCCCCCCGATGCCCGCCCGCGTGAAAAGCTGCTGACGCGCGGCCCCGCAGCCTTGGGCGACGCTGAGCTGCTGGCCCTGCTGCTGCGCACCGGCATACAGGGCAAAAACGTGCTGGTGATGGCCCAAGAGGTGCTGGACAGCTTTGGTGGCCTAGCGGGGCTGCTAAATGCCTCGGCAGAGGACCTTAAGCGCATTAAAGGCCTAGGCCCTGCCAAACGCGCTGAGTTAGTCGCTGTGCTAGAACTATCGCGCCGAGCGCTGGCCGAGCAGCTGCAGGCCAAACCCAGCATCCACACCCCCCAGCAGTTGCGCGACTATGTGCGCCTGCACATTGGCAATAAACCGTACGAAGTGTTTTGCGTGCTGTTTTTTACCGTCAATCAAGAGTTGATTGCGATTGAAGAAATGTTCAAGGGCACCCTAACCCACACCAGCGTGTACCCACGTGAGGTGGTAATGCGCGCCCTGCACTACCATGCCCATGCGGTAGTGCTGGCGCACAACCACCCCAGCGGCCACCCCACGCCCAGCCCGGCCGACATTGCCATGACCAGTAAGCTAGCCGCAGCGCTGGGCTTGATCGACATCATCATCTTGGATCACATCATTGTTAGCAGCAGTGCCGCCACCTCAATGGCTGAGATGGGCTTGTTGCCCGGCAAAGGAGTGCAGCGATGACTAGCGCCAAAGCCCCTAAGCTGCAGTCGATGGCTGATCTGAAGTCAGTCAAAAAAGAAATTGACCGCCAAGCAGCTGAGCGGGCCGCACAAGAGGCTGCACGCTTGGCGGTGATCAAGCAGCAGCGCGAAGAAAAAGAAATGTTCAGCATTGCAGTGGGCCGCGTGTCACCTTTGCCGCATAAAGACCGCTCTAATCTGGCTAAAGAGCAGCCGCTACC
Organism: Polaromonas sp.; assembly: GCA_031415895.1. Taxonomy (GTDB): domain Bacteria; phylum Pseudomonadota; class Gammaproteobacteria; order Burkholderiales; family Burkholderiaceae_C; genus JAAFIP01. The sequence goes on from JANOSN010000797.1 coordinate 2,047, forward strand.
CATCCCTGTGCAGCAGCAGCTTGACGAGCAACGCGTGTTGCGCGAGACCATGAGCGATGAGTGGGACACCAGCAGCCTGCTAGACACCGACGAAGCGCTAAGCTTTCGCCGCCCCGGCATTGGCCCCGATGTGGTGCGCAAGCTGCGCAAAGGCGACTGGAGCGTGCAGGCCCAGGTAGACCTGCACAGCCTGCGCACTGACGAGGCACGCGAGGCACTGGGCAGCTTTGTGCGCGAAAGCTTTAAAACCGGCCTGCGCTGCGTGCGGGTAGTGCATGGCAAGGGGCTAGGATCACCCGGTAAAGTACCTGTATTAAAAAGCAAAGTACAAAGCTGGTTGATTCAAAAAAACCAAGTGCTGGCCTTTGTCCAGGCCACACCAGCGCACGGTGGCGCAGGGGCGCTGCTAGTACTTTTGCAGTCGCATGCAGTGCGCTGATCAGTCGCATACATTTGCTTCAAAATCTGCTCGAACCCTCTAATCTACTAACCGCTAATTTTTATGTCTAACACTTATTCCCAAGGCCTGATGTGGTTTCGCCGTGATCTGCGCGCGCACGACAACGCGGCCCTGTACCACGCGCTCAAGCAGTGCAAGGTGGTGCATTGCGTATTCGTATTTGACCAAGAGATCTTGGACAAGCTGCCGCGCGCGGACAGGCGGGTGGAGTTTATTCGTGAATCGTTGGTAGACCTGGATGCCCAACTGCGCAAGTTGTGCGGCAAGCTTGCTGCCAAAGACCAACCCACACTGATAGTAAGACACGCCTGGGCCAGCGATGAAATACCCCGCTTAGCCCATGACTTGGGTGTGCAAGCCGTGTTTACCAACCACGACTACGAGCCGCAGGCCATAGCACGCGATGCCTTGGTGGGCGAAAAACTGCAAGCCCATGGCATCGCGCTGCACACCTACAAAGACCATGTCATTTTTGAGCGCGAAGAAGTGCTGACCTTGGCAGGCAAGCCCTACGGCGTGTTCACGCCCTACAAAAACGCATGGCTTAAAAAGCTCACGGACTACCACTTAAAGCCCTACCCTTGCAGCCAATATGCAGCATCATTGCAGCCTGCACCAGCAGCCTACGCGCAGGGTGTGCCCAGCTTGGCAGACATTGGGTTTGAAAAAACCAATATGAGTGATCTGAAAATACCTGCTGGCAGCACAGGTGCTGAAAAACTATTCGCTGAATTTTTTGACCGCATGGACCACTACCATGAGACGCGCGATTACCCTGCAGTCAAAGGCCCCAGTTACTTGAGCGTGCACTCGCGCTTTGGCACGGTGTCGATCCGCCAGCTGTGCAGTGTGGCGCACCAGCGTGTGCTGTCGGGCACTGTGGACAGCGCTGGTAAAACGGTGGCCAATGAAGGTGCGCGTATTTGGCTGAGCGAGCTGATATGGCGCGACTTTTATGTGCAAATTTTGACCAACTTTCCGCGCGTAGCCGCTGGCAGCTTTAAGCCCGAATACGACAACATTGCCTGGGAACAAGGTGACCACGCGAACACTTTATTTACGGCTTGGTGCGAAGGCCGCACGGGTTACCCGCTGGTTGACGCGGCCATGTTGCAGATCAACCAAACCGGCTATATGCACAACCGGCTGCGCATGGTGGTAGCCAGCTTTTTAACCAAAGACCTTGGCATTGACTGGCGCTGGGGTGAGCAGTATTTTGCGCAGCACTTAAACGACTTTGACTTGTCTGCCAACAACGGTGGCTGGCAGTGGGCGTCCAGCAGCGGCTGCGATGCACAGCCCTACTTTCGTATTTTTAACCCCAGCAGCCAAAGCGAACGGTTTGATGCGCAGGGTAAGTTTATTCGCCGTTATTTACCGCAGTTGGCTCAGCTGTCTAACGCCTCACTGCACGCGCCGTGGGACGCTAAACCGCTAGAGCTGCAAGCCGCTGGCGTAGCGCTGGGCAAAGACTATCCGCACCGCGTGGTCAAGCACGACGAAGCTCGCGCCAAAACCTTGCAGCGTTACGCCGTAGTGAAGAAGGCGTAAAAAAACCCGCGTGTGCGGTGCACAGCGCGGGTAGTAGTAGTGAAGTCATTGCAAAGGTAGTGCTATAAAATATATAGCTAAATAATCAATAAATACTAGGACTACAAGCCTATTTTCTTGGTAAAAAGGGTTTATGCAGCTTTAAACAGGCAAATCAGCAGCTGTATAGCGACGAATCAGGCTGAGCAGCTCTTCTTCCGAGTAAGGCTTGCCTAAATAGTGGTCTACACCCAGTGACAGCGCATGTTCGCGGTGTTTTTCAGCAATACGTGAGGTGATGGTGATGATGGGCAGACCAGCCAAACGCGGGTCTGCTTTCATGTTGCGCACCAAGTCAAAGCCATCCATACGCGGCATTTCAATGTCTGACAACACCACGCCCGGCAACTCTTCGGCCAAACGCTCCAGTGCCTGCAAGCCATCGGCTGCCAGCGACACACGGTAGCCTTCGCGCTGCAGCAAACGCTGGGTTACGCGGCGCACGGTGATTGAATCGTCCACCACCAGCACCAAGGGTACTTGTGGCATAGAAACAGACTTAGGATTGGCTGGCACCAAAGGCACCACAGGGCTAGCGTCGCCCGACAGGTCACGTGACACCACATCGGTCACGGCATCGGCCAATACATGGGCCTCTGCCTTGTCGGCGCTCATGGCGCGTGCTTGCACACCATACACCGCAGCCAATGCCACAGGGTTATAGATCAAAACCACAGCACCTGAGGCTAGCACCGACATGCCAGCCATACCAGGCAGGCGGGACAGCTGAGGCCCCAAGTTTTTCACTACAACTTCTTGGTTACCCAACACTTCATCAATGTGCGCCACGATACGCTGCGCAGCACTGCGGAAGATGATGACCGGAATAGTTTTGGTCTGCGGTTCATCGCTAGCAGACGAATGCTGCAGTAAAGCGCCTGACCAGAAGAAGGGCAAAGCCTCGCCTGCAACATCGTAGGTACCGGTGTTGTAAGCTGCTTGCAGTTCTTTAGGCGTTGCGCGGCGTACAGCTTCCACCAAGGTGGCAGGGACACCAATCGATAATTTGCCAATGCGCAGCATCACCACCTGCGTCACAGCGGTCGTTAAAGGCATGACCAGCTTGAAGCTGGTGCCTTGACCTGCAGAAGTGCTGGTCTCGATACGTCCACCCAAGGCATACACCTCAGAGCGCACCACGTCCATGCCGATACCGCGACCCGATAGTTCAGTGACTTGCGAAGCTGTCGTAAAGCCTGGCTTGAAAATCAAATTAGCCGCGTCGTTATCGTCCATGGCGCTGTCGTTGGTCAGCAAGCCTTGGGAGATAGCGCGCTCTTTGATACGGGCTAAATTCAAGCCTGCACCGTCGTCGCGAAACTCAACTGACACGTCATTGCCTTCTTGGCGCAAACTGATGGTGATCTGACCACTGCCGTCCTTACCCGCTTTGGTGCGGGCCTCAGCATCTTCAATTCCGTGCGCTACGCAGTTACGCAGCAGGTGTTCAAACGCAGGTGTCATGCGATCGAGCACACCGCGGTCCATCTCGATAGAGCCACCAGTGATGTCTAGTTTGACCTGTTTGCCAGCGTCTTTACCGGCTTGGCGCACCACGCGGTACAAGCGCTCAGAAATACCTTCAAACTCCACCATACGCGTGCGCAGCAGATCACGCTGCAGCTCACGGGTTTGGCGTGCCTGGGCGACTAAGTCATCCTCAGTAGCCTCCACAGTACGTTGGATGCTGCGCTGCACGGTAGCCACGTCGTTAACTGATTCAGCCATCATGCGCGTGAGCTCTTGCACACGGGTAAAACGGTCAAACTCTAACGGGTCAAACTCGGCATTGCTCTCTTTGGCCAGCGCCATGCGCGATTGCATTTGCGACTCTGACTGCACTTCGATGTCGCGCAACTGGCTACGCAAGCGGTCCAAGTTGCCTGTTAACTCTGTCATAGAGCCACGCAATTGGCCCAGTTCAGCCTCAAGGCGAGAGCGGGTAATCATCACCTCACCAGCTTGGTTAACTAAGCGGTCTAGCAACTGTGAACGCACACGGACGGTTTGGTTAGTCGCTGAACGCTGCGCGGGCAGGCCTACGGCTGTGGTGCTGCCAGCTACCACGCGCAGCGGAGCTAATGCGGTAAGCGCGGGTGCACTGATCGCGCTACCTTTTGCAGTAGCAGAGGACACAGATGAGGATGCAGACGCGTTGACGCTGGCCTGCACAGGTGCAGCAGCAGACATCACAGGCGCAGCAGCCAAAGCAAGTTGCGCATCAACCTGTGGATGGCGCAAGCGGTCAAAGTTAGCTTGCATGCCATCAAGCAAGGCCGTCAACGGTTCAATTTGTGCCGTGTTGGCTTCGTCCTCAGGGGTTTGCTCAATTGCAGTTTCCATGCGGTGGGCCAATTCGCCCAAACGCATAGCACCCGCTAAGCGCGCACTGCCCTTGATAGTATGCAGTCCGCGCAATACCTCTGAACGCGAACCGGTGTTGGCAGGCCGTGCAGTCCACTGGCGCAGCGCACCAGACATTTGCGGAAATAGCTCCAGTGCCTCTTCCTCAAAGATAGGGAACAGGTCTGGATCAATGGCATCTGCCAAGTCAATTTCGTCTTCAGTTTCTTGCTCGCTCAGCCCGCGTTGTACGACACTTAGACCTGTCACGGCAGACAAACCCGCAGCGGCTAAACCTACTGGTTTAAACGTGCTGAAATCAATTGGAGCAGCAGGGGGCGTGACAGGTGCGGGGCTTGGTTCAACCACTGGCGCGGCATCTTGCACAGCTATGGCATCTTGTAAATCTTGCACCTTAGACGCAGTAGGTTCATCAGCGGTTACTGCAGTCACAACCGCTTGTTGCACAGCAGCGGCAGCGGCTAGACCCGATGCAGCAGCCGCAGAGGCAATCACCGTCACACTAGAAGCAGAATCTAATGACGCAAACGCAGAGCTGCGTGGCAACTCAGTAATGGTAGAGAAAGTTGAGCTACTCAATGCCGTCTCAACTGCTACATTATCTATAGCTACTTGAACAGTGTCTACTTGGACTTCAGGCAATTTATCATCTAAATTAAAGAATCCAGAGTCTTGGTGAGCCGTTACTTGCAGGCTATCTAATGGGCTGTAGGTGGTACCCTCTGCCACGGCACGTATGCAGCGTGCAAGATCATCCTCCACGCTGGGCGACACATCGCGCAGCTGACCTGCTGCAAACTGGGTTAGCAACCGCCTGATTTCTTCTGCCGCATTAATAAACTCTGCGCGGTGCAAATGGCTATCGTAGCTGCCATCTTCAGACATACTTTGCATATGTTGCAGCGCATGCTCTAGACTTCGTGCTAAACCTGACATAGCACTAAAGCCTACGGTAGCTGAACTGCCTGCCAAAGAGTGAGCAAACACCACAGCATCGTTAGGCAGCTGCTGAGCTGGCTCCATAGCCCATTCGGCCAAGCTGGTAATCAAACGGCGTGACCACTCATCGGCTTCGCCCAAATAGACGTTGTACAAAGGCAAGCTGATGCGCAGTGGGCCGATGGCTTTGTATTGGTCGTCGGCTGAAAAAGCTGCAAAGTTTGACGGCATAGCCTGAACCGGCAAATCAGCCACACGCGATGCTGCAAATGCCGCTAAAGACGCAGGCGCACTGGCTTGGGCAGGTACAGATACGCTAACAAAGGCAGCTGCAGCGGCGGCACCCGTGGCAGCGACTCCAAAGTCACCCAAATCAAAGCCTAAATCAGCGGGTGCTGAGCTGGGTGCAGATTCAGCACTTAGCGCCATGGGCATCGTGGACTGTGAAGTAAATCCAGAGCGCCCAGTATCTGTTGCATCCGATGGCACATCAAAATCAATATCTGATGATTCGTTGGCTTGCTGTGCCGCCATCAATGCATCTTGTTCTTGCATAGCGCGTTCAAACGCGGCCATTTCATCGTCGCTGACCAAGTCAGTGAGGTTACCGCTTGCTTCACTAAATTGCGCAACTTGGCTACTAAGATCTACCCAAACAGGGTCTGACAAAGCCATATCGGTGGCTACTAGGGGTTTTTCTTCTAGCGATGCCAATGGCACGGCCACACTTTCAGCCACATCAAAATCAAAGTCTAGGCTGGATAAATCATCATCTACGGTGATGGTGTTTTCTGTTGTGAGCGCTGCATCTAACAGCGGTGCATTCAGAGCAGCTATCTCAATCGCTTGTACCTCAGGCGGGATACCTGTGGTCGCCGCCTCTTGCGGCTGGGCTGGCGCATGCGCCTCGAAATCAGACATGGCCAAATCGAACGCAAAATCAAAATCTTCTACTGGCTGCTGTGCTTGAGGAGTGATCGGCACTGGGGTATCGGTGCTGTCCACTGTGAAGTCAAATAAAGGGTCAACTGCGGCTGTAACTGGAACATCAAATGTAGGCTCGAGTGCAGCAGATACCGACACTTTCTCAGATGCAATATCCAATGTATCAAAAGCAAAAACATCTAAAGGCGGTAGTGGCGCGTCTTGCGTTGTAGCAGGGGCGGTGTTTACCGAGGCGTCAATAGTCAATGCCAAAGGCAGATATTGATTGTTCAAGCGCAGCGAGTCAGCACTAGCACGGAAAGGTTGGGCTGACCAAGACTGCGCTTGCCCTGCAGCAATAGCGTCCACCCACTGGCCAATACCTTGCAAGCCTTCCGAGGCAGTTTTGCGCAGATCGTCATCAGCAGGCTTTTGTTCTGCCAGCCATGCGTTAAGCATTTGCTCTAAAGACCAGCCCGCCTCACCAAAAGTGTTTAAGCCCACCATGCGTGAGCTGCCTTTAAGCGTATGAAATGCACGGCGCAGTGTAGTCAGTTCAGCTAAATTATCAGGCTCCACAATCAGTACATTCACCGCGGCCTGACCATTACCGACCACTTCGCGCGCTTCTTCTAGGAAAATATCCAGTAGTTCGGCATCGTCACCAAAACTGTCTTCAATGACGGCTGCAGGAGCAACATTGCCCACAACCGGTACCGCCACTGCGGCAGAGATAGCCGCACCAGCCACAGCAACAGTGGTCATGGCCAGCACAGGAGCGGTAGCAGTCACGGTGGTCTCAGGGGCAACTGGCTCCAAAAGCACAGCAGGCACTGAGGCGCCTGCGGCGTGCTCAGTCATTGGAATAGGCGTGTTCACGCGGCCCATCAAGGGCTTGAGCTCACCACGCTCATCGTCAAAAACAAACAGCTTCTTTGCCAACACAGGTTGGTAGCTCAGCATGTCTATCAAAAAGCCTAATGCGCCCAGGTTGTTGCCTAGTTTGTCAAATGTACCTGCAGCGCGAGCGCGCACATCATCCACCTCAGTCACTAAAATTTGCTCTACGCTATCGCGCATGCGCAGCACGGCTTGCGAAGCATGGTCTAGGCCTAGTACAGACAACACACCGCGCATTTGCGACAGCCGCGATGGCACGTTGGATAAGACCATCTTGTCTTGTGGGTCACGGAAGAACTGGTCCATTGACTTTTCAAGCTCAGCCAGTGAAGTCTTCAACTCGCCCACGACACTGCCCATAGTTTGGCGGTCGCTGACTCTGCGGTACAACTCCTCCATCCACGGCTCTAGCGCTTGGTTTTGCGCACCCTGGCGTGCGTTTTCTACACGTTGCGCCAGGTGGTTTACGCGATCAGTCAACGCGGCATCGGCAGGGTCAAAATCTTCAAAGCCTGCTTCGAGGTACAAAATGGACGTAGCGACTTCCATGCCCAGTGCCGGCTCAGGTGCTTGGGCAGTTTTTGCGGCAGTCTCAGCCACGTTCATCAGCGCTTTTGACAAGGCTTGGCCTGTAGGCAAGAGCTTGGTAATCGAATCAACAATCAGGTTGAAGTGGTCTTGTACCACTTTAACCTTGCCCATATCGCCTGCAGCCAGTGCAGACCAAGATTCTTTTGCAGTAGAGATACGTTTACGGGCTTGCACCAACAGCACGGGGTCAAATTGACCATACAAAGATTTGCTGTAGTTGATCGGTGGATAAGCAGCCAAGCCATAGGCCATGCGCACTTCGCCTAACAGCGCAGCCATGCCTTGAGGTTGAGATTGCGCGCAGAAAAATAACAAATCTTGGGCCAGCCGATCAGAGACCGACATATCGCCCTTGGTGTGTGCTGCCAACTGAATCAAAATGCGCGATGCCGTACGTTTAACGTACACATCACCCACTAAACTGCCAGATCCAATCGCTTGAAAAAAGCCCGCCGCGATACGCCAAAAAGCGCTAAATTGGCGATCAGCGTCACTGTTGCCAAGCTGCGCTGCAATGCCAGCCGATAACTGGGCCAGCTCTAGCGCAGCAGTAGTGTCTAACGCTTTAATGACCTGTAATGCTGATTTATCAAACAGCGCTCTAGTGTCTGCATTCAAAGCGCGTGTAGCCACTCCCGTGTCAGCCACTGGCATCCAGCGCCATGGGTAAGGCCATAGATCGGCCGGGTGCACTCGGGTGGCACCAGCAATTTCTTGAACCTCTGCATACTGAACAAACAGTGCTACAGGTGTCTGCGACTTGCCAGCTAAGACTGTTTCCAAAAATCCTGTCAACGCAAAACTTGCACGCTCGATCTTGATAGCCGCTGCCTCGGTGCACAGCTCAGGGCGGTTAACAAATTTTTGTACGGCGTTTTCCATCGCGCGCAGCACTGTGGCTGGGCCACCAAAGCCCACCATGTCCAGTGCACCCACAGCTTGGTGCAATTGCTGGCGTGAAATGCGCAATGGGCCAGAGTCAACAGCCGCCAGGTCAGAGCCTCGGGCTTGTTCTGCGTCACGCACATATCTGCGTAATGCCTTAGTGGCGGAATCCAGCGACTTGCGCAGTTCATCCAACACCCAAGCCAAAGGGCCCAAGTCGTTGGCATGCACTGCATTAGCAGACGCGATGTGAGCGGTATCAGGTTTTTGCATGGATAACAGCGCCTTCATCCTCGTATTAAATGGCCGCTACGCAGACGTGCGAGCAGCCGTGGTGACTATTAGCCGATCTTGAATCGCGACACCGACTGGCGCAGCTCTTCAGCCATACGGCTAAGGTCTCGCACCTGTTGTGCCGTAGAACGGGTACCTTCACCAGTTTGCTCGGTCACCGCAAAAATGTGCTGAATATTTCCAGCCACCACGTTAGCAGAATCCGCCTCGCGTGCTGCAGATTGGGAAATTTGCTCAATCAGTTCAGCCAGTTTGCGCGACACCGCGTCAATTTCAGTCAGTGCGGTACCAGCGCTGTCAGATAGCTTAGCACCTTCCACCACACCCTGCGTGGAGCGCTCCATAGCGGCCACAGCGTCTTGGGTGTCGGTCTGAATGGTTTTTACCAGCGCCGCAATCTGCTTGGTAGCATCACCAGAACGTTCAGCCAGTCGCTGCACCTCTTCTGCAACCACTGAGAAGCCTCGGCCTGCTTCACCAGCAGACGCCGCCTGAATAGCAGCGTTCAAAGCCAGCACGTTGGTCTGTTCGGTAATGTCAGAAATCAGCTCGGTAATTTCACCAATCTCTTGTGATGATTCACCCAGTCGCTTAATACGCTTAGAAGTATCTTGAATCTGGTCGCGGATGGAGTTCATACCACCGATAGCGTTTTGCACAGCAGACAAGCCTGACTGCGTAGCTACGAGCGATTGGCGCGCCACCATAGCAGATTCTTGCGCTTGAGAAGACACTTGGTTAATTCGTCCTGCCATCTCCAGCACTGACTGGCCAGTTTCACGAATCTCACGCAACTGCTCGGTAGAAGCGGCGAGCAGTTCGGTCGAAGTACCTTCCACTGCCGCTGTAGTTTGTGCTACGCGGGTTGCCGTGTTTTGTACGTTACCTACCAGTGAGCGCAATTCTTCCACCGTGTAATTCACCGAGTCAGCGATAGCGCCAGTGATGTCCTCGGTTACCGTAGCTTCTTGGGTCAAATCGCCTTCGGCTACTGACTGCAATTCGTTCATCAAGCGCAAAATTGCGGCCTGGTTCGCGTCATTAACTCGTTTTGCTTCTTGCTCTTGGCCCTCAGCCAGTAAGCGCTGACCTTCAGCCACACCCTGACGTTTACGGCTGTCTTGCAGCTGTACAAATGCGAAACCTGCTGCTGCCAACAAAGCCAGCAAACCAGACAAAAACAAACCAGCCAATGCCAGTGGACTCAAGCCCGATTGCGCAGACAAGCGACCCTGCAAGTCTTCTAACTGGCGACGCATAGGCTCTGAGTCCGCAATAATGGCTGACTGTGCTTCACGTGCAGACACCAAGCCTTGCAGGTTGCCCAAAATAGCACCTGCTTGGCCGCGGGTTTGCTCATACAGCTTGAGCAACGCATCCAAACGCTCGCGGGTTTGCGCATCCTTTGAAGCACTTAGGCGCAATTCTGGGCTGCCATCCAGCAGACCTTGCGCAATTTCCTTGAATGAGTTCAAGTCTTTACCCAGCAAAAACACGGCCTCTGGGCTCACGCCCTCCATAGTCAAAAATTCGTTAGCTGATTTACCGATACGCTGCGTCAACATCACCAGCTGTCCAGAAGCAGAAATTTCTGCTGCAGGGGCGTTTTGTTGTAACTTCAAAGACGACACTGTTTCAGCCACTTCTAGCAAGTCCGAAGACTGGCGGTTAATGGCGCGCAACGCGCTACCTACTTGGGTCAAAATACGCTGCTGGTCCATTACGGTTTTAGCGTTCTTTTCTGCACGGTCCACTAGTGGAATTATCTTGTCAATATCTTCTTGGTAACCGCTGGATACGGCATCTACAGAAAGCGCGGTGTCTCCGTTTTTCAGTGCGCGTACGTTTTTCGCCAACACATTTGAACTTTCGCGCACGTCAGGGAAGGCCTGCGCGCTACCCACCAAGGCTTGAGATACTGATTTAGCCAGGCGTTGTGATTGCGTGGCAGATTCACCAGTCGCCTGAATCTCCCGCGCAACGCTTCCAGCTTGATTCAACGAGAAGAATGTTATCAATGCTAGTGCTAGTAGCGACAGCAGCAAAATTATGGCCAAAATTC
>JANOSN010000798.1:0-1211 GCA_031415895.1 Polaromonas sp.
AATTACCGGCAGCACCTACTGTGGCCAGCAAGAGCAGTTTTACCTGGAAGGCCAAATTACGTATGCCGTGCCGCGCGAGGACGATCAGCTGACCCTGTACGTGTCCACCCAGCACCCCGACGGTAATCAACGCGAAGCCGCCGCCGCATTGAACCTGACCACTAAAGACGTTGAAGTGATCTGCCGCCGCATGGGCGGTGCGTTTGGTGGCAAAGAGGGCAATGCGAGCATCTTCTCGCAAAGCGCAGCGCTGGCCGCGCATCTGCTGAAAAAGCCTGTCAAGCTGCGCATTAACCGCGACGACGACATGATGGTGACCGGCAAGCGCCACGACTTTCGCATCGACTACACCGTAGGTTTTGACGACAAAGGCCGCATCTTGGGTGCCGACTTTATGCTGGCTTCGCGCTGCGGCTACAGCACCGACTTTAGCGGCCCAGTCAACGACCGCGCTGTGCTGCACATCGACAACTGCTACTACCTGCCGCACCTGCACATCATCAGCCACCGCTGCAAAACCCACACCCAGTCGGGCACCGCGTTTCGCGGTTTTGGCGGGCCGCAGGGCATGTTTGGCATTGAGACAGTCATTGAAGAAATCGCACTTAAAACTGGCCTGGACGCGCTAGACGTGCGCAAAGCCAACTTGTACCAAGACCCCGCTGTCAGCGGCGACGCGGGCAGCATGACCACGCAGTACAACCAAGTGATTGAAGACTTTATTGCCGACAAAGTGATTGACCAGGTGGAGGCCGAATCGAAGTACCGCGCCCGCCGCGAAACGGTAAACGCCTTCAACGCCAAAAATAAATACCGCAAAAAAGGCGTGGCACTGGTACCGCTCAAATTCGGCATCAGCTTTACCGCCACCATGCTCAACCAAGGCGGCGCGCTGCTGAACATTTACATGGACGGCTCGGTCAGCGTGAACCACGGCGGCACCGAAATGGGCCAAGGCCTGAACACCAAAATGCAGCAAGTGGCAGCCGACGGCCTGGGCATACCGGTGCGCCACGTGCGCGTGAGCGGCACCGACACACAACAGGTGCCTAACGCATCAGCCACTGCAGCATCGAGCGGTGCCGACATCAACGGCGCAGCCGTTAACAACGCCTGCGACCAAATGCGCGCACGCTTGGCACCTGTGGCCGCGCGCATGCTGGGTTGTGATGCTGTGGACATCGTTTTTGTCCAAGGTGCGGCCTCCGTTC
>JANOSN010000799.1:0-2791 GCA_031415895.1 Polaromonas sp.
TTTTGCCTTTGTTTTGCTTCTAGCTTTACTTCTTTGTTCTAGAACGCGACCTGCTGCGCCGTAGGGCTATCGCCACCCGAACCACGGGCCCTGCGGGCAAGCATCTGCGGTACTCACTATGGGGGAAATAACGAGCCTCGCTGCGCTCAAACATCTAAATTTCTTATCCCCTGCGTTCCGTTCCTCGAGCCCGAAGTTCGAATCGGTGGCGACAGCCCTACGGCACAGCAGGCCGCTTGTAGTTGGCTGAGGTCAAACGCTTAGATGGTTACTGCAACCGGGGTCAGATCAAAATTCAGGAAGATCAATCTCCGAAGCGCGCACTGCAATTACGAAATTTTGCTCTGACCACGCTTGCCCTATACGAAGCACGTGACTTAAAACTACCACATCGCCCAGGGTGAAGCGGTGGGAGCGTATCGCTGCAAAAACTGCAGCGAGGTGCGGCAAACCATCTCAAGATAACTACTCACTGTCGCGCGTTTTCGCGGAAGTTTTTGCAGCGATATGTCCCGCCGCCCGTCCAAGGTAAACAACGAACAAATGCATTGCAGAAGGGGAGTCCGACCCCGAGCCAGATAAACTACGAAACTATGATTTCAATAGCAAAGTAAGCAATAAATACTTGGACTACAGCCATATTCAACCACTACTTACACGATCCATGCTGCTGACGAAACAAGCGTGGCTCTAGAGAACCCGGTACAGCCCACACACCACGTTTAGCCACCCGCGCAGCCTGCTCTTGCACCGCGTAAGGCCCAGGGCTGTTGCGATAGCGGTAACTCCAGGCTTGACCCTGCTCCACCATCCATGCGCCAACGTCGTCCCCCTGCAGACGTACACGCGCTAGCATGCGGCCGTAGTCGTCGTAACGGCTGGTTTGCAACTGCACGGTTTGGCGCAACACCTTGGTTTTTAACGCGGCCAGTGATGCACTGCCGCCAGCTTGGCAAATCTCTGGCGCGTCGATGCCTTGAAAGCGCACTTTCACGGCCTCAGTCTCGCCAGCAAGGCGCACCCACAGCGTATCGCCATCGGTCACATGGGTGACTACACCTTGTAGCTGCCCGGCAGGCGGCTTGGCGTGTGCTACAGGCGTGAAACACGAGCACCACACGAACCCTGCAATAAACACTGAGCCTAAAAAACTTTGAACCATCTTGCCACCATCCTAAAACACCTTAGCTTCATCACAGCTTCATCTTAGGTCACATAATAGGGCCTTACCTTAACTCCCTTCGCACGAGATACATCGCATGACCTACGCCAACACACAGCTTTTAATTGACAACCAATGGCGCGATGCGCAGGGCGGCAAAACGCTGCCTGTGGTGAACCCCGCTACCGGCGCAGAGATTGGCCGCGTGGCTCACGCCGCTATTGCTGACCTTGATGCCGCATTGATAGCCGCACAAAAAGGCTTCCTGGTGTGGCGCGCCACACCTGCCATTGAGCGCAGCCGCATCATGCGCCAAGCCGCCGTGCTGATGCGCGAACGCGCTGACCGCATTGCCATGCTGATGACCCTAGAACAAGGCAAACCGCTGGCTGAGGCCAAGGTGGAATGCATGTCTGCTGCCGACATCATTGAGTATTTTGCCGAAGAAGGCCGCCGCATTTATGGCCGCATTGTGCTGCCGCGCGCAGCCAATGTGCAGCAGCAAGTTTTGAAAGAGCCCGTAGGCGTTGTGGCGGCATTCACGCCGTGGAACTTTCCTATCAACCAAGTCGTGCGCAAGATGTCTGCCGCAATGGCCACAGGCTGCTCTATCATCGTCAAAGCACCTGAAGAAACCCCTGCATCGCCTGCAGAATTGATCCGCGCTTTTATGGATGCAGGCGTGCCAGCAGGTGTGGTGGGCTTGGTGTATGGCAACCCGGCAGAGATCTCGTCGTACCTGATTGCGCACCCCATCGTACGCAAAATTACCTTCACTGGCAGCACGCCTGTGGGCAAGCAACTGGCTGCCATGGCGGGCCAGCACATGAAGCGCGCCACCATGGAGCTGGGCGGCCACGCGCCAGTGATCGTGGCTGAAGATGCCGACATTGCATTGGCAGTTAAAGCCTCTGCAGGCGCTAAGTTTCGCAACGCAGGCCAAGTGTGCATTGCGCCTACGCGATTTTTGGTGCACAACAGCGTCAAAGCTGAATTCACGGCGCAGATGCTGGCCTTTATCGGCAAAATTAAAGTGGGCGATGGCACCACTGCGGGCACCACCATGGGCCCACTGGCCAACGCACGCCGTTTAGATGCGATGAAACAAGTCGTTGAAAAAACCGTAGCCGCAGGTGCCAAGATGGAAACCGGCGGTGCGCGCATTGGCAGCACAGGTAACTTTTTTGAGCCCACGGTGTTTACCGATGTGCCACTCACGGCCGACTTGTTCAACAACGAACCCTTCGGCCCATTGGTAGGCATTCGCGGCTTTGACACGATTGAAGAGGCCATCACCGAGTCCAACCGCCTGCCGTACGGCCTGTCTAGCTACGCCTTCACCAAGAGCCTGAAAACCGCCCACGCTATCAGCCACGGTATTGAAGCGGGCATGGTCTGGATCAACCAACCGGCAGCACCTGTAACCGAGATGCCGTTTGGCGGCGTGAAGGATTCTGGATATGGATCTGAGGGCGGCATGGAGGCTTTAGAAGCTTATCTGAATACCAAGACGGTGTCTACAGTGATGATTTGAAGTCTTCATAAAGTAAGTAGCACGCCGATTTAGCTGGTCGTTAGGCTTAGCGTGCTCATTGTTGTTGGTCGTTTGGCCTGGCGTGCGCGCCGGAG
>JANOSN010000800.1:0-2960 GCA_031415895.1 Polaromonas sp.
TCTGCACCGTTTTGCGTAGCGCGTTCGATGAAAGCCCAGCCACGGCGTAGGCCATCCAGGGCAATGCCGTCAGCCGGTGGATTGAACGGCGCAGCCATAAAGGTTTCCATGCAATGCGCAATTGCGTCCATGCCAGTGGCAGCGGTTAGCTGGGGTGGTAGGCCCAGGGTGAGGTCAGGGTCGCAAATGGCAGCTTTGGGCACCAAGTGCCAGCTATGAAAACCCACTTTGCGGCCATCGTCCAAAATCAAAATCGCGCCACGCGCGACCTCGCTGCCGGTACCGCTGGTGGTGGGCACAGCGATGATGGGGCACACCGCGTCGGTAATTTTTAACGAGCCGCCTTCGATGGTGGCGTAGGTTTTGAGGCTGCCTTCGTGTGTGGCCAAAATGGCGATGCCTTTGGCGCAGTCAATGGCGCTGCCGCCACCCACAGCCACCAGGCCATCACACAGGCCCGCTTTGTAGGCTGCCACGCCAGCGCGCACGGCAGACTCGTTAGGGTTAGACGGCACTTGGTCAAAAATGTGGTGGGGCAGGCTGCCCAGCGCTGCGGTGGCTTTGTCCACTATGCCTGCTGCACGCACGCCTGCGTCGGTCACTATCAGCGGGCGGCTGATGCCTACGCGCTCACACTCGGCTTTTAGCATTTGTACAGCGCCATAGTCAAACTGGATTTGGGTAACGTAGTAGATAAATGCCATATTGTTTTTACTCGATGAAGTCAGGGTGGCACTAAAGCGCAAATAGCGCGTTAGTATTTGCTAAATGTAGCGCTTAATTTCATGGCAGCGCTGTCGCCGCTTAGACTATGACTTTACTAACATGACCAATATACCCATCAGTCCAAGTTTGCACCACGATACTAGCCCGGCGCGCGCGTTAACCCCTGCCATGAGTTCAGTGATTGACCGCATGGTGCGCGCAGGCCACCCGCCACTACATACGCTGTCAGCCGCCGATGCGCGTGCGGCCTATGCCAAAGGCTGCGATGTACTGGAAGTGCCTAAAGCGCAGCTCGCCCGTGTGCAAGACCTGCAGGTGCCTGCGCGCGATGGTGCGATGCTGGGTGCACGCTTGTACGCGCCCTCGCACGACAAGCTGCCTGTGCTGCTGTATTTGCATGGCGGTGGTTTTACGATTGGCAGTGTGCAAACGCATGATATTTTGTGCCGCGAGTTGTCGCGCCTGTCGGGTGCTGCCGTGCTGTCGCTGGACTATCGGCTGGCACCTGAGCACCCGTTTCCTGCTGCGGTGCACGATGCGTGGGACGGCCTGCAGTGGCTACGCGGGCAGGGTGACGCACTGGGCCTAGACACTAGCCGCTTAGCAGTGGGGGGCGACAGCGCTGGCGGTACTTTGGCGGCAGTGTGCGCGCTGATGGCACGTGATGCAGGTTGGCCGCTGGCTTTGCAGCTGCTCATTTACCCAGGCTGCATTGCGCACGCCGATACACCGTCGCACACCACCTACGCGCAAGGCTATGTGTTGAGTGCGCAGAGCATTGAGTTTTTCTTTACGCAGTACATTCCTGACCCTAAAGAGCGGGTCGACTGGCGGTTTGCACCTTTGAATGCGGCTGACCACAGCGGCGTAGCGCCCGCGTGGATAGGCTTGGCAGAATGTGACCCGCTGGTGGATGAGGGCGTGGCTTATGGTGATGCACTGCGGGCCGCAGGGGTAGCGGTAGACCTAGAGATTTACCGTGGTGTAACCCATGAATTCATCAAAATGGGCCGCGCTATTCCAGAAGCTAAAACCTTGCATTTGCAGGCGGCACAGGCTTTACGCGCGGCCTTTAACTTATAAACCCACCGCAAAGACATATTCATGGAACAACACCTACTGCAAAGAAAAGACTTTCGTCTAGCCCATCGCCTGCGCGTACGCTGGGCTGAGGTGGACATGCAAAAAATTGTTTTTAATGGCCACTATTTGATGTACTTTGACACCGCTATGGCCGACTATTGGCGCGCTTTGGCCGTGCCCTACGAGCAAGCTATGCACCAGCTTGGCGGTGATTTGTATGTCAAAAAAGCGTCGGTTGAATATTTTGCCTCTGCCAAATACGATGATGTGTTGGATGTGTGCCTCAAATGCACGCGGCTGGGTAACTCATCGCTGACTTTCACAGGCGGTATTTTTAGTGGCAGCAAGCTGCTGGTCAGTGGCGAGTTAATTTATGTGTATGCCAACCCTGCCACGCAAACCTCGCAGCCCATCCCAGCTGCTTTGCGCAGTGTGTTTGAAAACTACGAGGCGGGACACAGCATGACGCGCCTAAGAGTGGGCAATTGGCAAGCCCTAGGCGCAGATGCCAGCCAAGTACGCACTGAAGTGTTTGTCAACGAGCTGGGTATAGCGTCGCAAGATGAGCGTGACGCACAAGATGCTAGCGCCGTGCACGCCGTGCTGTACAACCAGCTCAATATGCCGCTGGCTACAGGCCGCTTGTTAACAGGCGGGCAGGGCGATGCAGCTGGCACCAGCAAAATTGGCCGCATGGCCACATTGCGGGTTTTGCGCAGTGGACAGCTGGGGGCTAGTGTGCTGGAAGCACTGGTACAGCAAGCTCGCCAACGCGGTGATACACAGGTGGTGTTGCATGCACAGCTTGCGGCAGCGCGTTTTTACGAGCGCGCAGGGTTTACAGCCCAAGGTGCGCCGTATGACGAAGTGGGCATACCGCATGTGACGATGGCGCGCAGTTTGTAAGCACAGTTACCACCGTCTAGCTGGCTATGGCTAGCCACTACAATGCAGGCTACTTAAAGTTTGCCGCCCTCGGGGCGGCCACCAATCGTCTTATGGTCAAGAAAAAACGCAATCCCTCAGCATCACCTGCCCGCCCGCCCTACGTACCTGCAGCCGAGGTATCTGATTATTCGGCAACTTTATCAGGTGTGAAATCCTTGCTGGCGATGCCACTTGAACTAGGCCGCGGTGACTGGACTGCCATT
>JANOSN010000801.1:0-1713 GCA_031415895.1 Polaromonas sp.
CCGCCACCGCAGGCAGACAGCAGCACGCTGATAGCCAGTAGCCCAGCTAAAGATAAAGTTCGCACGTGGTCAAGCAAAACGGATGGCATGGTGAAAACACCTGGTGGGTGTAAGTATCAGCAAATATGTGCTGCAAATCAATACCGATCATGTGCTTGAATATGCACACTAAGGGCTTACAAGGCGATATTATCCCGCGCCGGGCGGTCTTTAGCAAATGTAAGAGAGGTCTTTTGTGTGCTAATGCGCACACTTTAGCGTATCAGTGCCCTGCCAAAGCAGGGATACCACGGTGCTAAGGCATGGCCTTAATGCGCTGCACCATTTCGGCTGCAAACTCGACAAAGGCGATGCTGCCTTTGGCTGACGGGTCAAATATCACACCGGGCAGGCCGTAGCTGGGGGCTTCGGCCAGGCGTACGTTGCGCGGTATGACAGCGTTAAATACTTTGTCGCCAAAGTGGTTTTTTAACTGATCGCTCACCTGCTGCTGAAGCGTAATGCGCGGGTCAAACATCACGCGCAGCAGGCCGATGATTTGCAGGTCGGGGTTCATGTTGGCGTGCACCTGCTTGATGGTGTTGACCAAGTCAGTTAAGCCTTCTAGGGCAAAGTATTCGCACTGCATGGGCACGATGACGCCGTGGGCGCTGCACAGGCCGTTGAGCGTCAACATGGACAGGGACGGCGGGCAGTCGATCAGTACAAAATCGTATTCGGTCTTCACTTGTGCTATGGCGTTTTTCAGGCGCTGGTCGCGGTGTTCTAGCTGCACTAATTCAACCTCGGCCCCGGCTAAGTCGCGGTTAGCGCCCAGCACGTGGTAGCCGCACTTGTCGCTGACTACGCGGGCCTCGGCGATGCTGGCTGATTCCAGCAACACGTCGTACACCGACAGCTCTAGCGTGCGCTTGTCTACCGCCGAGCCCATGGTGGCGTTACCCTGTGGGTCTAGGTCAACCATCAGCACGCGTTGGCCTACTTTGGCCAGGCCGGCGGCGAGGTTAACGGTGGTGGTGGTTTTGCCCACCCCACCTTTTTGATTGGCAACGCAAAAGATTTTCATGGAAAGCTAACGATAAACAACATGCTGACGACGAGAGAGATTATTTAGACACAGCCAGCTTGATGCCAAAGCCAATGAGAAACAGGCCCGCGATCTTGTTAAGTGCACTGGTCATGCGTGGGCTAGAGCGAATGCGCTCGGCGGCAAAGTGGGTGATGAAAATGGAGCATAGGCAGTAGGCACATGCGATAACGGCCACAGTAAAAGCCATCACGCCGTACGTGACCAAACCCTGGTGCTGTGCGGGGTCGATAAACAGCGGAAAGAACGCCATGTAAAACACGATGGCTTTGGGATTGAGCAAGGTAATGCCCAGCGACTGCATGAAAAAGCGCTTGGAGTCCATTTTCAAAATAGGTGCGTCACCGGGTTTGGCCATGAGCATTTTGATGCCCAAAAAGGCTAGGTACACCGCACCTGCAAACTGCACTATCTTGAACGCCGTGGGATAGGTGGCTAATAGCGCCGCTACGCCAGCCACGGCAAGCCACATCAGCACTTGGTCGCCTGCCATAAGCCCCAACATAGCGGCCAAGCCACCGCGCAGACCGCCTTTGCTGGTAGAGGTGATGAGCGCTAAATTACCAGGGCCGGGGATGAGCAAGAACACTAGGATAGCCACTGCAAATGCGCCGTAGTCTGCTATG
>JANOSN010000802.1:0-15703 GCA_031415895.1 Polaromonas sp.
TCCAGTTCATCACGCAGTACCTCTTGCTGAGACTGAGTCAACAGTAGGTTGCCTGCGTCATACTTTTGAAATACTTCAAAGAACAGGCTGGAGGAGGCTAGCAACTGCTTGGCGCTCTTGGACGCGCCAGGAAAGCCGTTGAATACTAACCCTGAAATGCGTGCAATCTCACGAAATCGGCGCTGCGCCAGCTCACTGGCGTTGAGGCTGGCGATGACGTCTGGCAACAAATTTTGGTTGCTGAAGATATCGTTGCCAAATGCCTGCGTCCAGTCGATTTCTACTGCGGACAGCATCTCGAACCCATAGTCATTGACAGCGATGGAAAAGGTATTAGGCTGCTGACGAGCTATGCGCCATGCTAATAGACTGGCCAGCCCTAGATGTACATTGCGACCAGCAAAAGGGTACAAAAACAGGTGCCAACCATCACGCGAGTGCAAGGTTTCTGCCAGCAAATTGTCTGCCGCGGGCAGTGCTGACCACCGCGTCTGCACATCCAGCAGGGGTTTTAACAATCTCATCTCCGGGCCAGAAAATTGCCCGTCTGCAGCAGCACTCAAACGCGTCACTATCGCTGTTGACAATTCATTGGAGAGCGACATTCGCCCACCACTCCAACGCGACACCGCCGGCTTCTTGCCCTTGGCGGGGCGCACATACGCCGTCATCTCGTGTACGCGTACCAGCTCCAGCAGCCTGCCCGCAAACAGCAGATGATCGCCCGGTTTTAGCCGGGCGATGAAGCTTTCTTCAACTGTACCCAGCGACTTGCCACCGCCACCTTTGCTGTAGAACTTTACTGCCATGCTGGCATCGCTCACGATGGTGCCGATGCTCATGCGATGCCGCCGGGCTAATTGCGCATCCGGCACACGCCATATGCCTTGCTCGTCGGGGATGGCGCGGCGGTAGTCTGGATAAGCACCGAGTGAGCTACCCCCATTATGGACAAATGACAATGCCCATTGCCACTCTTCTTGAGTTAAATCTCGGTAGGCAAATGTAGTTTTGACCTCAGCATACAACACATCTGCTGCGAAACCGCCGCCCAACGCTACCGTCACCAGATGCTGCACCAGCACGTCCAACGGTTTGTACGGCGACAAACGGGGTTCAATGGCGCGTGCGTCAACTGCATCCTGCGCAGCGATGGACTCCAGCAGCTCCAGGCTGTTGGTAGGCACCAGCGTCAAGCGCGAGGGCCGCCCTGGTGCATGGCCTGAGCGACCCGCGCGCTGCATCAAGCGTGCAACGCCTTTAGGAGAACCAATCTGCAATACACGCTCTACGGGTAAAAAATCAACCCCTAAATCGAGACTGGAAGTACACACTACGCATTTGAGCCGTCCTTCTTTCAGTGCCAACTCGACCCATTCGCGCACCTTACGATCCAGCGAACCGTGGTGCAACGCCATCAGTCCGGCCCAATCAGGTTTTGCTTCAAGCAATGCCTGAAACCACAGCTCTGACTGGGACCGGGTGTTGGTGAAAATAAGTGACGTGGCGCTGCTTTCGACTTCAGCCACCACCTGCGGCAACATGCGCAACCCTAAGTGACCTGCCCACGGGAAGCGCTCCATAGTGGCGGGCAACAGCGTATCCACGTGCAGTTCTTTGGCCTGCTTGCCTTGAACCATTGCGCCGTTACCCAGTGGAATCAACACTTCCAACGCGTATGGCAAGTTACCCAGTGTTGCAGACAAGCCCCAGGTGATCAATGCAGGCTGCCACTGCCGTAAACGTGCCAACGCGAGTTGCAACTGCACTCCGCGTTTGCTACCCATCAGCTCGTGCCATTCGTCAACCACGACCATGTGCAGGTTGTTAAGCAGCGAACTCGCATTGGGCTGGCTGAGCAGCAGGCTGAGGCTCTCCGGCGTAGTGATCAGTGTGGTGGGCAAACGCCGGGATTGGCGTGCGCGCTCTGCGCTGGAGGTATCGCCAGTGCGCGCGCCTACACTCCACGGCAAGTTCATTTCTTCAAGTGGAGCCTTCAGCGCACGCTCGGTATCTGCCGCCAATGCGCGCATTGGTGTGATCCACAAAACGGTCAACTCCGGCGCAGGTGGTGCACGCTTTTTCACCTGTGAATTAACTACAGGCGGGGATATTTTTATAGGCGCAGCGTAACGATTCAACGCCGCCAGCCAAACCGCATATGTTTTGCCCGACCCTGTGGTGGCATGCAGTAAACCCGATTTTCCTTGCGCCACGGCTTGCCACACCTCGCGCTGAAATGCAAACGCCTCCCAACCCTGCTGGCTGAACCAAGTGGCAGCTAATGTGGAAGTCACACGCGCGGGCTTAGCACTCATTCTTGTAAATTTTTCTGGCAGCGTCAATTGACAAGCTCTGATCTGCTGGACTCTGGCAACAGAGCCTTGAGTGACGCCAGCGTGTCTGCCTCATTGAGCGGCTTGTCCTGACGCCATCGCAACATCCGTGGGAAGCGCACCGCAATACCACTTTTGTGGCGCGTACTGATTGAGATGCCCTCAAAGCCCAGCTCAAACACAAGTGTTGGAGTGACACTGCGCACGGGTCCAAATTTTTCAATTGTCGTCTTGCGGATGATGGCATCCACCTGGCGCATCTCAGCATCGGTGAGACCAGAGTAAGCCTTGGCAAACGGCACCAGCTTTCGATCCACCGCCCCGTCGGCGGCATCCCACACAGCGAAGGTGAAGTCGGTGTAGAGGCTGGCGCGTCGCCCGTGGCCAGCCTGCGCGTAGATTAGTACGGCATCGACAGTGTAGGGGTCGATCTTCCATTTCCACCAGACACCAACGTCCTTGGTGCGGCCCACGCCGTACTGGGCAGACACATTCTTCAGCATCAGCCCTTCCACACCCAAGTTGCGTGCCTGCGCTCGTTGGCGTGCGAAGTCGGCCCAAGTGTCGCATTGCAGTACGGAAGAAATGAGCAAGCGTGGCTGAGCAATCTGAGCAACTAATTTAGTAAGCTGCTGGCGTCGTGCTGACTGGGTCTGTTTGCGCAAGTCGTTTCCCTGCCATTCCAGCAGGTCATATACCAACATCGCCACTGGTATTTCAGTCAATAGTTTAGAGCCGAGCGTTTTGCGGCTAATGCGTTGTTGAAGCAGTGCGAAGGGCTGCACCCGCTCATCTTTCCAAACTACAATTTCACCATCAAGCACGGTACCGTCGGGCAAGTGCGTGTTTAGTGCTGCTAGCTCTGGAAAACGCTCAGTGACCAGCTCTTCTCCGCGTGACCAGATCCAGATCTGCCCTTCACGCTTCACCAGTTGCGCACGGATGCCGTCCCACTTCCATTCAACTTGCCACTGCGATGGTGCGCCAAGTTGCTGGTCAAATGCTGCAACTGAGTTTTGCAGCGCATGCGCGAGGAAAAACGGATACGGCTGGCCCGGGTCGCGTGCATCCTGCAAATCATCACCCGCGGCTGCAATTAGGCGATCATAAAGTGCAGCGGTAGGCCGTGCCGAAATATCGGTGTATCCCACCATCCGCTGGGCGATGCGTTTGGGGTCTACACCGCTTAAGGTGGCCAGCGCACGCGTGACCAATAGCCGTGACACGCCGACTCGAAAGCTGCCAGTGATCAATTTAATGAATACGAGTCGACTGGCACGATCAAGCTGTTGCAACAATGGCAAAAGTTGGGCAACTAGTTGGTCAGGTGCTGTGCCGCGCAGGGGCAGCAATCGGTCTTCAACCCACACGGCGAGGCCTTCAGACGATGTGTTATGCGATAGTGGCAAGAGCAGGGTGATGGTTTCTGCGAGATCGCCAACCGCCTCGTAGCATTCTTCAAACAACCACTCCTGCAAGCCGCTGCTCTGTAACGCCAACTCGCGCAAAAGCTTGGTGGGCACCAGGCGGCGAGGTCGGCCACCCGCTAAAAAATACACTGCCCAAGCTGAATCAGTTGTTGTTGCAACTCGAAAGTAGTCTTGCAGGAAGATCAGTTTGCTATTGCTGCTGGTGGTTGCATCCAACTGGGTGTAAAGGTCTGCAAACGCTTTCACGTGGCGACTACCTCGGGTGTTGTATTGGGCGTTACCTCGGTTTTTACATCGGTTGGGTTTTCCTGCGTGTCCATCTCCTCGTTGCCGTACTCAGTGACAAACCCTTGCGCCTGCAAGCCCTGCTCGCCTAGCCAGCGCACCATGACGTCTACTTGCCCATGCGTGACGAAAACACGCTGCGCACCTGTTGCCCCAATCGCCTGATGTAGACCTGGCCAGTCAGCATGGTCTGACATTACAAAGCCCCTGTCCACCCCACGCCTGCGCCGCGTGCCGCGCAGGTGCATCCAACCACTGGCAAATCCATCGGCATAGTCGCCAAAACGCTTCATCCACGATGTGCCCTGAGCCGAGGGAGGCGCCAACACTACGCAGCGCCGCAGTTGCGCGATTTCAGTAATTTCCGTTGCAGCATGCGTTGGTGGCAAGCTAACGCCTGCCTGTCGGTAAATTTCGTTTAGCGGGGCCATGGCGCCATGCACTAGGATTGGCCCAATATTGGGGTCAAGCCCAGAAAGCAAGCGTTGCGCCTTGCCCAGAGCGTAGCAAAACAACACACTGGTGCGCTGGTTGGCTGCATTACTTTGCCACCAGGCGTTAATATCTGCAAACAACTCGGGCTGCGGTATCCACCGATATATTGGCAAGCCAAAGGTCGATTCGGTGATGAAGGTGTGGCAACGCACAGGCTCAAAAGGCGCGCAAGTGCCATCGTCTTCGAGCTTGTAGTCGCCTGATGCCACCCACACTTCGCCTTTGTACTCAAGTCTAACTTGGGCCGAGCCTAGCACGTGCCCAGCGGGATGCAAGCTGATGGACACCCCATGGTGGTTGATGGTTTCGCCATACGCTAATGTATCTATCGTGATGTCTGCACCCAAACGCTTGCGCAAAATTGGTTCACCCAGCGCCATCGTCAGGTAATGCCCGTTACCGGGACGCGCGTGATCGCTGTGCCCATGGGTAATGACTGCACGGTCTACCGGGCGCCAAGGGTCAATGTAAAAATTACCAGGTGGACAATAAAGGCCTTCAGGTCGCGCAACAACAAGATCCATTGAATGGGTATGCAAAATTTGTCAGATTTAAGAATGAGTTTGTGTGTGAGATATGTTTAAACTCAATTAATTATTCTACCTATTTCAACATAATGCTATTTATGCCGCATTAGACCCTTATGTTTGCGTAGTCATACCTTAGTTGACCATAATCATATCTGCCACACGTCGATAACTAATCTAAAGTCTGAGCAATGACTTGTGCCAATAATGCCAAAAAGACAGTTTTACATTGTGAGCCCACTGTGTACGTTGAGGTGATGGATAAAGCGTAATTCTAAATAAGAAGTGCATTTTGATTTTTACGCAGAATATATTACATAAAACTGTTTTTCACTAATTCATTAAAGGTTCCTATTAAGGGCAGGATATTCATAAATATCATTATTCTTCAGCATGGCTTTATAAGGCTATGGACGAGAGAATTAAAGTAGTTTTTTATGGAAAGTATTTGTCCTACATGAGGTCACACTTTATCTGACAGACTTAATTTACTGCTGAGTTTACGCTCAGTGGGTCATTGCATTTAGCTAAATTTTTCTAATGCATGAGTTTGGAGGCAGCAGCTTTCACTTTACTTATCAATCGAATGACAGCTTTGCCAACGGATCCTCTTATGACTACCAAATTTAACCCAATTCCCTGTTGGAGCACCGCGTCGAATAATCAAGGCTTAGAAAATTTCCCTATCGAAGCTTTGGGTTTACGAGAACACCTCAATCATTGTAAAAAACCACATAGCCATTTTTATGGGGTGGTGTATATTGCCGATGCAATGCATGGATTCTCCGCCGCGCGCTTCGTTACAACACTTATTGCAGTTGTGGCGCTATTTGTAATTAGTTCATTGGTGATGTAGGTTATGGCGCAACCAGAGTTGCGGCGCCTCTTACCTGATGCACCAAAAGGGTTGTGTGACATTTTGGGTGGCACGCTTGGCCCAGTGGAGCCCCCCATTCGTTCAGAGGTATTTGGGCCACAGCGGTTTGCGCAACATGCTCATAGTCTAGCGCTAACCCACCGCGCCTCATCTACCAGCTCGACTGCGACAACTTTTTTCCCTCGCCTAAAAGATAATATTTTTGTGCTTAACCAAGCGCACAACTACATTGGCCAACAAGCAAGCACTGGATACGACATTAGTCCAGCGGCCGAATGGTTGCTCGATAATTTTCACTTAATTGAAGCACAGCTTAAAGAGATCCATGAAGGATTGCCGCGCAGCTATTTTCATGGGCTGCCTGTGCTAGTGAGTGAACCACTTGCTGGACTGCCGCGTGTATATGGTGTCGCGTGGGCCTTCGTTGCACATACGGATGGTGCGTTTGATGAAGATCTCTTATCCAATTTTCTAATTGCCTACCAAGAAACTACAGAACTTAATCTAAGCGAGATGTGGGCCCTACCTACTACTTTACGTGTAGTGTTGATAGAAAATTTACGTCGCTTAGCTCAAAGGGTTGCTGCAAACAAAGCAGCTCGTGAAGTAGCTAATTTATGTTGTGATAATTTGAGTATTTGTAGCGTTAAAACTCTGCAAGAAATGTACAAGCTATTAAGTTCCAGGGGTGTGGGCCGCATGTTCTTGGCTCAAATGGCCCAGCGTTTACTGGACACACAAGCAACGCACCTAAATCCCTATCGTGACTGGGTAAGAGCAGAACTTCCAGATTTGGCGACCTTCCAAATGCAGCTACCTGCTGATCAAGCCGCTGATAATGTGAGTATGCGCAACGCGATCACTTCGCTGCGGGCGATAGGGGATGCCGATTGGCCTGATATTGTCGCTCGTACAAGCGCACTGATGCGTGCAATGCTTACCACGTCCATCTTCGAGGCCGAAGATGGAGTTACACGCGATCAAAGTTTGCATGATATCGAATTGTTGGCTAAGCGCAGCGGTAAAACAGAGCTCTCAGTTGCACAGGCATTACTCAGAAAAATTCAAACAAGTTCAAGCGCTGATGATGCAGGTCGAATCGCCAATTATTGGCTTAGAGGTGCTGGCCGCCCTGGTCTCATGCAGGCATTAGAAATACAAGATAGTTCTGGCTATATATGGAAACTCAATTTAAAACGTACGGCTGTACCTGCATATCTTGCCTCGTTACTACTCGGTACTGTAGGCATAGTTGGATGGTTGATTCAGTATCAATGGAATGCACAAGCTAGCATACATACGTCTGCATGGATTATTGCAATCGGACTGTGTGCTATGGTATTTCCGGCATCTGAAGTAGTTTTGGCGGTCATTAATCGGCTAATCAGTGAATCAACTCGACCCAGTCACCTGCCACGATTGGCGTTTGCCGACGGTGTACCTCCAGAGCACAAAGTGATAGTCGTGATTCCAGCGATGTTATCTAACAACGCAACGATTAAAGACTTGGCCCATCACATGCTTTTGCATTATTTAGCTAACCCTGAGCGCAATGCTCAGTTTGCTATGCTTACAGATTGGTCAGATGCAGATACGGAGATGCAGCCAGCTGATAGTGATTTACTAAAATCTGCAGAAGATCAAGTAAAACAACTTAATCTGCGGTATCCGCAAGAAATAGGCGATACACCACGCTTTATCATATTGCATCGAAAGCGAAGCTTCAGCAAAACTGAAATGCGCTGGATTGGCTGGGAGCGTAAGCGCGGAAAATTGGAACTGCTGGTTATAACCATCGCAGAGGGTCTTAACACTCATTTTTTTGATTTGGGTGAGTCATCGCGTATCGCCGCTAACATTAAGTACATAGTCACTTTAGATAGCGACACACAGCTGCCCCCAGGCAGACTACGAGAATTGGTAGGTGTCGCTGCTCACCCAGAGAATCAACCCAAGCTGGATATAAGCGGTCGCAGGGTATTGAGTGGATACGGTATCTTGCAGCCACGCGTTGCTACTCCGTTACCTTCGCCTAGAGAATTCACTTTGTACCACTGGCTGTTTGCCGGGCACTCCGGAATTGATCCATATAGCGCTGCAACTTCTGAAACCTACCAAGACCTGTTTGGTGAGGGCACTTTTACGGGCAAGGGGCTGATGAATGTGCAAGCCATGTATGCCGTATTGTCAAAGCGCCTACCAGACGGACAGGTATTGAGCCATGACTTGCTAGAGGGCTCATTGGCTCGCTGTGCCGCAGTTACTGATATCACAGTGATTGAAGAAGCTCCGTTCCACGCAGATGTAGCTGCATCTCGTGTTCACCGATGGACTCGGGGCGATTGGCAGTTGCTACCTTTCATGTTTAGTTCGCGGCGCTATCCACTGCACACTATTAACCGTTGGAAGATGCTTGATAACTTGCGGCGCTCTATGGTGGCACCCATGTCATTATTGTTGCTGGTGCTATCGCTATCAGGTGTTTTTCTGTCCCCGTGGGTGACACTTCTTTTGGTGGTTTCAGCATTTTCTGTAGGCCCATTGATGGGCGCTATTGCAGGCCTGTCGCCAAGTCGAGATGACATAGCGAAGAGACATTTTTATCGCCTTGCATCCATCGATTTAGTCAGAGCCATGTTGAGCGGTTTATGGAATGTGGTGCAGTTAGTTCAACAAACGATAATGGCATTAGATGCCATAGGGCTTGCACTTTACAGAACAACAATAAGCAGGAAGTATCTATTGCAATGGACCACGGCTGCGACTGCACAAGCGGCTGCAAAGATGCGGCTATCTGAGCTTGCTCGAGAACATTGGAAGGAACCAGTGTTGGCAATGTTTATTTGGGCAGTCTTACTGGCCACTGGCACACCATTTTCGGCAGCATCTACGTTATTATGCCTTCTATGGGCCGCATCTCCTGTATGGACATGGTTGGTAAGTCGGGTGCAACCAAATCTACAGAGTTCTATATTAGCAGCAGATGATCAGTCTTATCTTGAGGGGATAGCGCGAGATACTTGGCGCTTATTTGAGCGCTGTGTTGGTGCTGACGATAACCACTTGCCGCCTGATAATTTGCAAATTACACCTCACGATATGGTGGCACACCGCACCTCACCCACCAACATAGGACTTTATTTGCTAAGCGTAGCCTGTGCTCGGCAATTCGGTTGGATTAGTACACAAGTGTTGATATCACGGCTCCAAGCTACCTACGGCACACTAAAGAAGCTACCACGCTATAGAGGTCATTTTTACAATTGGTATGACACGCAAACTCTTGCGCCGTTGCAACCAATGTATGTCTCAACGGTAGACAGTGGCAATCTCAGTGGCCATTTGTTAGCAGTAGCACAAGCATGTTTGGAACTAGCGCGTGCGCCGCATGATGCCAGTAGAGCAAAGCGTGCGATACAAACTTGTAAACAGCGACTAGAGCCAATCGATGGTGAATCAGCGCTCGCTAGATTACTGGCCATACAGGATCCGGTGACACACTGCCATCAAAATACAGCACAGTTCGAGCAGCTTTTGTTTGAGGCTACTAATACTTTGGATGATATTGCTAAGGATCCAAACAAACCGATACTTGAAGACGAACAAATCTGGAGGTTATACGATTACTTGTCGACACTTCGTTCGATGTTGAGCGATTTTGATGTATCAAGGGTTAAAAACCCTTCTGCTATGCAGCAAGATAACCAGCAGTTGGAAACTTTAGCACATGACTTCAAAAAAATAGCATGGCAAGCAGAGTTTAATTTTCTTTACAGCCGCAAGCGTCGCTTGTTGCATATTGGCTATCGGGTTGCGGAGCAGCAACTAGACAATGGTTTTTATGACCTCTTAGCTTCAGAGTCTCGCTTAACTAGTTTATTGGCAATAGCTAAGGGTGACATACCTGTTAAACATTGGGCGGCCTTAGGGCGACCGTTTTATGCTGTTGGTGCTCATGCAGGTCTCAGGTCATGGTCTGGTTCTATGTTTGAGTACCTTATGCCTTCTTTAGTGCTCAATGAACCGCCAGGTAGCGTGCTGGATGGTGCATGCCGGGCTGCTCTGCGTGAACAAATCCAATTTGCCGATAGTCACAAGGTACCCTGGGGTATTTCTGAATGTGCATACGCCGCAAGCGACCAAACTCTTGCCTACCAATATGCACCTCAAGGGGTGCCTCGGCTTGCGCTTCGTCGCACACCACCTGATGAATTGGTAATTGCGCCTTATGCCACCGCGCTTGCAGCGCAAATCGCACCACAATTGGCTATAAGTAATTTTGAACGTTTGCAAACAATTGTGGGGCGTGCGCGCTACGGTTACGTTGAAGCTTTAGACTACAGCGTAGCAAGGCAAACCACTACCGAGAGTTTTACGTCAGTAGATACTTTTATGGCCCATCACCAAGGTATGACTATTGTAGCGATTGCTAATGTTTTACTGGACTGCGCGCCGCGCCGCTGGGGCATGGCCAACGCCAGCATACAGGCCGTAAGCTCGCTTTTACATGAACGGATTCCACGTGAAGTGTCGATTTTGCATGCCCCGCCAGTAGGGTCGCCTCCCCAGGTGTTGCAAAAAAAACCATCGGGTTTGTTGCGTGACATTGTTCCCGGTGGGTTGGCATTAGAGCCCACTCATTTATTGTCTAATGGACGTTATACGGTGTCACTTCGGGCTAATGGCGCAGGTAATAGTCGTTGGGGTCAAACTGGCATTACACGTTGGCGCGATGATGCTTTGCGCGATGCCTATGGAAGTTTTTTTTACGTTAAGTGGGATCGACAACCTGATCCGGTATCTATCACTCAGCATCCAGCACCTGACTCTGCGGCGCACTACAAAAGTACTTTTCAGGCAGATCGCGTATTTTTTGACACTGTTTGGTCTGAACTACAGGCCCATGTCACCGTGTGGGTCAGCCCAGAAGATGATATTGAATTTAGGCGGGTAGAGTTGCGAAATTTAAGCAATAGAACGCTCGATATCGAACTCATTTCTGCTTTTGAAATCACGTTAGCAGACCCAAAATCTGACGAGGCGCACCCAGCGTTTAGTAATTTTTTTATGCGTTCCCACTGGTCAGCGCGACAACAGGCACTGATATTTGAACGTAGACCACGCATTGCAACCGACAGTGGTGTGCATGCAGCGCATTTTTTGGCTATTACAGACCCACAGGTAGTAAGTTTTCGTCTTCAGACAAACAGGCAGCATTGGTTGGGTCGTAACCATGCTGTAAGTCAGCCTTTGGGAATATTTAATGCTGTACCTAGTGATGAAACGGAGTCTTTTGCGAAAGACGGTAGTGCACTGGATGTTGAGTTAGATACAGGCCTTGATCCTGTATGCGCAATGCAGGTGCGTCTACGCATAGCACCGTTTGCCAAGGCTCGGTTAACTTTTGCTACGACAGCTGCTGCAGACGCTGGAACTTTGCACGCTGTCATCGATAAGTATCAACAGCACAGTCACGTTCAACGCTCCTCTTTAATGTCGGCTACGCTGGCCGGCATTCGATTACGGACTTTGGGTATCAGTGCAGAGAAATTTGCCGCCGTTCAATCGCTAACGACTGCGCTCATGATGTGCCTGACACGACCAGAATCTTCAGATTTAAGCTCGATGGTTGTGATGGGAGAAATTTGTGATAAGCGCTTACTCTGGAGATTCGGAATATCAGCAGATCGCCCCATCATCTTAGTGTCTGCAAGTATGGTGCAAGGCATAGGATTGCTGCGTTCCGTGGTGCAAGCTATGCGCTTGTGGTCATGGAGCGGAGTTATATGTGATGTTGTGTGGATCAATTCAGAGCCAGCTTCCTATGAAATGACCCTGCATCGCGAAATGTTGAACTTGCAGGAGCGTTACAGAAATGAAACGGGAGGCGAGTCTGGCAATACCAGCGCTAGCTTGTTTGTGCTGCGTTCCAATGAGCTTTCAGTTGCAGAACTAAACACGCTTGAAATTTTGGCCAGAATTCGACTTAATGCTGACGGCAGACCGTTTTCGTTGCATGTGCAGGAGTGGGGCATGTTGCATGAACAGGCTTTTGAGCATAGGCATCGGATTTCGAGATCAGCACTTGTATTAGCAAAGCGGATCTATGAGAAAGCGGCAGCACCGGTTGGGCAGTTTGATAGTGCTGCTAAAGAATTTAAGTTTAATGTAAACGCTCGACTTCGCCCTGAAAAGCCTTGGGTCAATGTAATAGCTAACTCTTTGTTTGGCGTTCTATTCTCGGAAACTGGTGGTGGCTATACATGGGCGGGTAACAGCCGTTTAAATCAGTTGACGCCGTGGTCGAATGATCCGGTGGCTGACCCACCCGCCGAGTGGTTTTTTATCCAAAACGTCAAGACTCAAGAGGCTTGGAGTCTTGCTGCTTCAGCTTGGGGCGACGGCGACATAACTTACAACGTGACGCACGGGCAGGGGTATAGTGAGATTACCCACACCCGTGGTGAGCTGCATATCACGGCAAGATGGTGCGTAGATAACACAGCTTCAACAAAACAAGTGCAGTTGAAAGTTGTTAATCAAGGCCAAAAAACGGTAGTGCTACGTGCTGTTGGTATTGTTGAATGGATGATGGGAGCGAACCGATCTGATCGAAGTACCGTAACAACCGCTTTGTTTCGCCAACGCTTACCTGATTTGAAACGAACACTACTAGGCTGCGAAGGCATACACGAACAAAAGTTAACTGCGCTTCTTTGCACTCAGCGTGAACGTTCAGGAGGATTCGGTGAAGGCACAGCATTTTTGGCTATAGTAAATGCAGCAAATGAGTCAGAAGACTGGACATGTGATCGACGTGAAT
Organism: Polaromonas sp.; assembly: GCA_031415895.1. Lineage (GTDB taxonomy): Bacteria > Pseudomonadota > Gammaproteobacteria > Burkholderiales > Burkholderiaceae_C > JAAFIP01. Next base: position 12,774 of record JANOSN010000802.1, read on the forward strand.
TTTTCGACTCTCGCGGTCGGTTGGTTCTACCAGACCACTTTAGCCAGCGAAGTGGCAACGGACTAGATCCATGTGCGGCGCTGTCAACCCGGTTTGAATTGAAAGCGGGAGAATCTGCTCAAAAAGTATTTTTGATGGGCTACGCTGAAAATGTCAATGCAGCGCAGCAGCTGGCTACTGTAGCCGTAACAGTGCCGGCTCAACAGCGTGTAGATCAAGTAAAAGCCCATTGGGATCGTTTGCTTGGTGCAACTACGGTAAAGACTCCCGATCCACTTTTTGACGCAATGGTGAATCGCTGGTTGTTGTACCAAACCTTGTCTTGCAGGCTTTGGGCCAAAGCTGGCTTCTACCAAGCCGGTGGTGCTTACGGTTTTCGTGACCAATTACAAGACGCTATGGCTTTGACATGGGCGGCTCCCCAGTTGCTGCGCCAGCAGATTGTGTTAAATGCTTCGCGTCAATTTCCAGAAGGCGACGTGCAGCATTGGTGGCACGCACCGGGTGGCGCCGGTGTACGAACGCATTTTTCTGATGATTTGCTTTGGCTACCGCACGCCTGCGTCCATTATCTGCGCGCAACTGACGACACATCGTTACTTGACGAGCGTGTCGCATTTATAGATGGGCCTGCCATACCCGATGGCGCTGAAGACGCTTACTTCGTACCGAGTATTAGTCATCTCGACGCTTCAGTGTACGAGCATGCTGCCCGGGCTATTGATCGTAGTTTGCGGGTAGGTGTACATGGTCTGCCGCTGATGGGTAGTGGTGACTGGAATGACGGAATGAATCGAGTGGGCCATCAAGGACGGGGTGAGTCGGTTTGGCTCGCTTGGTTCTTATGCAAATTGGTTGCAGACTTTGCTCCATTGGCGATTCAACGGGGTGACAACATTCGAGCACTCCAATGGGAAAACGCTGCCTTGGGATGGAAGACGGCTTTGCATGATTCGGCTTGGGATGGTCAATGGTTTAAGAGAGCTTTTTTTGACGATGCATCTGCGCTTGGATCAAGCCTCAATAATGAGGCGAGAATTGATTTGATTGCTCAGGCTTGGTCTGTGTTGTCTGATGTCGCACAACCTGCGCTGCAACGCATAGCGCTAGAGGCTATAGAGACACACCTGGTCGACTCTGAGAAGGGCTTAGTTAAGTTGCTAGCCCCACCATTTCAGTATTCGAATCCCAGCCCTGGTTATATTCAAGCTTACCCCCCTGGAGTGCGTGAAAACGGAGGCCAGTACTCGCATGGTGCAGTATGGGCGTTAATGGCTCAAGCTGCGCATGCAACTTCACTTATTGAGCCGGGCGAAAAAGTTAATATTGCTTATCGTTATTTCACTTATTTATCTCCAGCACATCGTGCAGTCCACCCGACACAATCACTTGTGTATGGCATAGAGCCTTATGTGATGGCAGGTGATGTGTATTCACAGGCGCCCTATGTGGGGCACGGCGGTTGGAGTTGGTACACGGGTGCTGCTGCATGGATGCATCGCGCAGCTGTTGAATCTATTTTTGGTTTGCAACTCAATGCGAATGAATTGAGCTTTAAGCCTTGTTTACCCACTCATTGGCCACAGGCAGAACTCACGCTTTTGCGTGATGGCCGCAGCATGCGGTTTATTTTATCTAGGTCAACGCAGCCTTATGCATTAGCAACTACGCAGCTTTTAGGAGCGCAGTTATTACAGGTAGGGCAAAAACTTAAATGGCGTGATCTTCAAGGTGAAACATGCTTCATCATTCCCTTACTTTAGGTCTTACAAATGAGTTAGACGTTCTCCTACAAACGCTAGCGTAACTCACTGATGGTTCCATGGCTATGATTTTTTTACAGTTAGGTTAAAGAACCACAGCATGTATTTGCTCCCAAGGCCAAACACATTTAGGATTTTTAATGGCAACCAAAAATAAACCAGTAATTGATGCACAACAATTGGCACCTAAGCAGGGCGGTATGGTGCTTGATAATGCAGCTATAGACGCGGCCAGACGTAGTTTAGATCAAGGCGCAGTGACTCCTAACTATGGTCCTTGGCGTAAAGACATCATCAAATTGCTTAATGATTCATTGGCCACTGAGTTGGTTTGCGTCTTAAGGTATAAACGCCATCACTTTACTGCCGTGGGACTTGCATCTCCAAAAATTGCGGAAGAGTTTCTGGTGCATGCAAACGAAGAATCAGCTCACGCTGACCGTCTTGCCCAACGCATCGTGCAGTTAGGGGGAGACCCTGATTTTTCTCCAGATTCTCTGACTAAACGCAGTCACGCTGCCTACGACGAATCATCAGATCTCAAGGCAATGATAAAAGCTAATTTGATAGCCGAACGTGTTGCCATTGAAACTTATAGTCAGATTATTGCATTGATAGGAGACAAGGATTCAACGACACGGCGTTTACTTGAAGACATTTTGAGCGACGAGCAAGAACACGCCGACGAGCTTAAAGACTGGCTCGAAGCCTAGGCTGTGTATTTCATTTTTCGCCCAAGGTTGGTGGGGCTCGTCACCATGCCATTTACAAATCGTCAAACTAACTTTTCTGGAGATTCAATATGACACTACGAACCACTACCGCTGCTGCAATAGCAGCCTTAGTACTGTTGACAACAACCGGCTGTGCGGTAACCCGTGGACAAGAAACTGTGGGTGCTTATGTGGACGATACAGCCATCACAACCTCTGTGAAGGCGCGTTTCATCGATAACAAAGAAGTTGATGGGACCAGCATCCGCGTTGAAACACTCAACGGAACTGTGATGTTGTCAGGTTTTGCTAAAAGCACACTGGAAAAAAATACTGCTGAAAACATTGCCAAAAATGTAAAAGGCGTTAAGCAGGTCAAGAACGAACTGTCGGTTCGTCCTTGATCTATTCATGAGCTTGCGCTCTTAACATTCACACTTATTTTTTAGGAAAT
>JANOSN010000803.1:0-7675 GCA_031415895.1 Polaromonas sp.
CCTACCCGCAGTATTTGGTGATGTTGACTTTGTGGGAAAAAGACGCATGCAATATTTCTGATATTGGTGAGTTGCTATTTTTAGACAGCGGTACGCTCACGCCATTGCTTAAAAACTTAGAGGCGTTAAATTACATACAGCGCAAGCGTAGCGCGCAAGATGAACGCTGCGTTTTAATTCACCTAACTGCTGCAGGCAAAGCGTTGCATAAAAAGGCTGATACCCTGCCAGCTTGTATAGCCGATGCATCGGGCTGCACCATCAAAGAGTTGGCAGACCTGACACGTCGCTTGCAGGCGTTGCGTACGTCTTTGCAGGCAGCAATGTAGTGCTATGGTGATGCTTTTTTTACCCAGACACAGCACGGTGCAGCTTACAAATAAGGTCAAATAACTGTATCGCAGGCGTTGCAATAGATAAATTTGTATTTTATACAATACAATTGTGTAAAATACAAAATGCTTATCCGGGCACGGCAGTTATTGCCTAGCTTTTATGTGTTTTTTTAAACTGGAGTCATGCAATGAAAGTCAATTTATTCGGCCTGGAGGCCATTCCTACCAAAGCGGCTGATCAACGCGCGGGTTTAGTTCGTCGCGGCTTTATGGTCACTAGCCTGGGCGCAGGTTTCGCGGTGGCTTCGCAGCCTTTACTGGCACAGGCCATCACTACTGATACTGCCGGCCTCACCGCTGGTGAAGTAAAAGTTACCGTTAAAGACGGTACTATTCCCGCCTACCGCGCTATGCCTGCCAAGCCTGGCAAGTACCCCGTCATTCTGGTGGTTCAAGAAATTTTTGGCGTGCATGCGCATATTCAAGACATGTGCCGCCGCTACGCCAAGCTGGGTTATTACGCTATTGCGCCTGAGATGTTCAGCCGTCAGGGCGACGTGTCAAAGATGACCGACATTGGTGAGATTTTGTCTAAAGTTGTAGCCAACGTGCCGGACACTCAGGTTAACGCGGATTTGGATGCCACCGTAGCGTTTGCAGCTGCCAGCGGTCATGCAGACACTGCACGCTTGGGCTTGGTGGGTTACTGCTGGGGTGGTCGCACTGCCTGGTTGTACGCGCATCACAATCCAAAAGTTAAAGCTGCTGTGTCCTATTACGGTTTGCTTAACGGCATGAAGTCGCCTATCAAAGCCAACGACCCAATAGACATTGGTAGCGCCCTGAAAGTACCTGTACTGGGCCTGTATGCCAGTAACGATTCGTTTGTGAAAAATGAAGTCATTGACCAAATGCGCGTAGCCATTGGCAAAGGCACCAGCGGCTCTGAAATTGTGGTGTTTCCTGGTGTCAACCACGGCTTTAATGCTGACTACCGCCCTACGTATGATAAAGCAGCCGCCACTTACGCTTTTAAACTGGCAGGCGACTGGTTTAAAGAAAGAGGCGTCTAGTCAAAACAAGCGATAGGTTTATACTGAAATTTGCTTGAGATCTAATGCCGTGCACAGCGACACATTGCACTGTGTTGCGGCTCACACCATCTAAGCAGATGGCTGCATTAGACCCGGTTTTTTTAACTTGAATATTTTAGTAAAACGTTTTTTTCACCATCACCTTAAAGGAATTTCCCATGTCATTAGAAAAAATTGTCTACACCGCCCACGCATCTGCCACCGGGGGCCGCGATGGTCACGTTATCAGCAGCGACGGCCTGCTGGACGTTAAGCTAGGTACGCCTAAAGAAATGGGCGGCGCAGGCGGCGCGGTGAACCCCGAGCAGATGTTTGCTGCGGGCTACAGTGCCTGCTTTTTAGGTGCCATGAAGTTTGTGGCAGGTCAACACAAAATCACTGTACCGGCAGATACCAAAGTGTCTGGCGCTGTGGGCATTGGCCCTATTCCTACTGGCTTTAATGTTGAGGTCACACTCGACATCAGCCTGCCCGGCATGGACCGCGCCGCTGCGCAAGATTTGATTGATAAAGCCCACGTGGTGTGCCCGTACTCTAATGCGACGCGCGGCAATATTGATGTGACACTGAACTTGGTATAAGTTCACATCGCTTTTGCAAAAGCCACCTTCGGGTGGCTTTTTTTATGGTGCTGACGTTTTCCGGTGGCACAAATTGTCAACGCGCCACAGCAGCTCCATCCAGCCGCTCTCGCAAAAACGCTAACAGCGCGCGGTTACGCAGCAGCTGCATTCTGTCGGGCGTGGCTACGGCGGTAATGCGGGTGCCAAATTTGGTGACAGGTGTCCAGTCTTGCAGCAAGCGCACAAGGTGCCCTGCTGCCAAGTCGTCTTCGCACACGTACGCGGGCAGCAAGGCCACGCCCAAGCCAGCCAATGCGGCGTGGGCCACTGCCTCAGCGTTATTGGCGTGGTAGCGGCCACGCACGCGCACGGCTTGCACTTGGTCACCCTGCGCCAGTTGCCAGGCATCGTCAGATGTTTCGCGCCAATAGCTCATGCAGGCGTGGTGCAATAAATCGTTAGGGGTGGCAGGCGTGCCCGCGCTGGCCACGTAGCGCGGCGAGGCGCAGATGACCCAGTCTAGCCGTGCCACGGGCGTTACCACCAGGTCAGGTGTGGCGGTAGACGTCATGCGCAGGGCAATGTCGATACGCTCAAAAGCAATATCCATCATACGGTCGTTCAGTAGCAGTTCAATTTCTATGGCTGGGTGACATTCTAAAAATTCTGGAATCAAACTGGCCAGCACTTTTTGCCCCCACGAACTGGGCGCAGTAATGCGGATGGGGCCACTAAGCTCTTGGCGCAGGTCACGCAGGCGCTCGTCTGCGCCCGTGAGCGTGTGCAATGCCTGGCGGGCAAAGCCCAAATAGGCCTCACCTGCTGGGGTGAGTGCAATGTGGCGGGTGCTGCGGCTAAACAGCGTGGCCTGCACAGCATGTTCCAGCTGCGCCACCCGTTTGCTGACCACGCCTTTGCTAATGCCCATATCATCCGCAGCGCCGCTGACGCTGAGCTTTTCGGCCACTTTGACAAATGTGGCCAGCATGTCGATGGATAAAGTCATTGTTTTTGAATTGAGAACAATCAGTTTGCATTCAGCCAGATGCGCTGCGGCCTGTCAATCCATAGAATTCACTACCACTAATAACTAGGAGACAACCATGAAAATTTATGCAGACCCCATCACCGCCAACTGCCGCAAGGTACTAGCCGGACTGGATTTTTTAGGCGCGCCGTATGAACTGGTGCACGTAGATTACTTTAAAGGCCAGCAGAAAGAAGCCGCCTTTTTGGCTATTAACCCCAACGCTTCCTTGCCTGCCATGGTGGATGGTGACCTGGTACTGTGGGAGTCCAATGCTATTTTGCAATACGCTGCAGACAAGATGGCAAGCGACAGCGCATACCCCAAAGACCTGCAAAAACGCGCTGATATCAATCGCTGGTTGTTATGGGAATCGTCTAGCTGGTTTCCTAGCAACTACGTGTATTTGGTTGAAAACTGTGTCAAGCCCTTGCTGGGTGCAGAGCCAGACCCTGCAGTACTTGAAGCGCAAAGCGAGCAATTCCACAAACTAGCGTCTATCCTGGATGAACGCCTGGCCAAAACTGACTGGGTATGCGGTAGCCAGCCCACCATAGCCGACATTGCCTTGGCCGCAGGCATACACCTGCATCCCTACCAAAAAATGCCACTGTCAAGCCACCCCCATCTGCAGCGCTGGATGACCACACGCGTTGAGGCCCTCCCCTGCTGGCACAAAACATATGTAGGCCCTGGCTTTACCTTAACTCGCCCTGAGGCCTAACTATCACTTACCCAACACTGCATAGTTGCACCTGTTAAACCGCAACTATGCAGCTAACACTATTTAAGCACCATGACAGAAGCACCCTCCGTCCGCGCCACACTGAACTACAGCGTAGACAACGGCCGCCCGCCTGATTACTATTTCTACGAGCCCGACCATCCGATAGAGCTGAACCCGCCGGGCACCGACGCGCAAGAGGTCAATATTCACAACGGTTGGCCGCGCGTTGATACTTTCTCTACCGACCGCGAGGGCTTTGAGCTCAAACCCTTCGCAAACGATTTTGACAAGTTTGACGACGACACGGCGGTGCGCGAACGCTTTTATGCCCAAGTGGTAGAGTTTGTTAAACAGCACACAGGCGCTAAACGGGTAGAAGTGTTTGACCACACTGTGCGCAAACGGTTGCCCGCAGACTTGAAGCAGCAAACCACCGTGCAGCGCCCTGCAGTGCTGCTGGTACACAGCGACTACACCGTGGCCTCTGGCCCGCAGCGCGTGCGCGACCTGTTGCCCGATGAAGCTGACCAACTGCTGCAAGGCCGCGTGGCTTTCTACAATGTGTGGAAGCCGCTTTACAGGCGTGTAGAAGAACTGCCGCTGGCCGTGTGCGATGCCACTACCCATGCCTCTGAAGACATGCTGCGCATGGAGCTGAAATACCGCGAACGCACAGGCGAGATTTATGTGATGCGGCATTCACCCGCGCACCACTGGGTGTACTTTCCGCACATGCAACCTACGCAAGCCTTGCTGCTTAAAACATACGACTCTGAGACCGATGGCCGCGCCCGCTTTATGGGCCACACCGCGTTTGAAGACCCCAGCACCCCACCGAACGCCCTAAAACGCGAGAGCATTGAGGTGCGCACCATGGCTTTCTTTTAAACCACTGCGCGTTAAACCCACTGGAGCTCGCAATGAAACAAGGATTCAGTCAGGCAGCCGACGCAGTACTACAAGGCACTGTCAACCGGGCCAACGGCGTGCCCGGGGTAGTGGCGATGGCCACCAACAGCAGCGCCACTATGTATGAAGGTGCTTTTGGCAAGCGCGACTTAAGCCATGCTGCCCCCATGACAACCGACACCGTGATGGCAATTTTCTCTTGCACCAAAGCGGTGACAGGCGTTGCCGTGATGCAGTTGGTTGAAGAAGGCAAAATTGGCCTGCACGATGCGGCTAAAAAGTACGTGCCCGAAATTGCCGACATCATGGTGCTGGATGGATTCGATGCGCATGGTGCGCCCAAGGTGCGTCCACCCAAATCAGACATTACCGTCAGCCAGCTGCTGCTTCACACGGCGGGTTTTGGCTACGACTTTTTCAACCACGACTTGGTCAAGTACGGCTCGGCGAAAAATGTGCCCAGCGTAGTCACTGCCAGCTTGGCGTCCCTGCGTTCTGTGCTGCTGCACGACCCCGGCACCGCTTGGGAATATGGCAGCAACATTGACTGGGTTGGCAAAGTGGTAGAGGCCGTGCGCGGCAAACGCTTAGGCGATGTGATGAGCGAGCGTATCTTTACGCCACTGGACATGGACAACACAGGCTTTACCATGTCGCCGTCTATGCGTGCTCGTCGCGCTTCCATGCATGCGCGCAGCCCCGAAGGCGTGATGAGCGCCATGTCAGACTTTGAACTTACGCAAGTGCCCGAACAGCACATGGGCGGTCACGGTTTGTATTCCACCATCGGCGACTACATGAAGTTTATACGCATGGTGCTTAATGATGGCGCGGCGGCCAGCGGTGCACGTGTGCTCAAAGCTGAAACAGTAGACCTTATGAGTGCCAACTCGCTGGGTGACATGAAGATCAAAATGCTGCCAGGCGCAATTCCAAGCCTGTCAAACGATGCTGAATTTTTCCCCGGCATGCCCAAATCTTGGGGTTACACCTGGATGGTCAACGACCAGCAAGCACCCACTGGCCGACCCGCAGGCGCAGTGGCCTGGGCGGGCCTGGCTAATTTGTACTATTGGATTGACCGCAAGAACAAAGTGGGCGGCATGTGGGGCACACAAATTTTGCCATTTGTTGACGGTGTTTCAGTACCAGGTTGTCTGAACTTTGAAAAAACCGTATACGACCACATGGCTTAAGAGCCCACAGCGTTTTACCGCTTCGCAGCCAGCGCACTTTCTTGCGAAGCAATGCCGCTTTGGCGGCGCTTGATTTCGTCGCCAATAGCGTGGGCCAAGATGATGAACTTGAGCCGTTACGACTTGGCGTAATGCAACACGACAAGTCGCAAGGGACAAAAAACCACCTTCGGGTGGTTTTTTTATGTCTGATGTAGTATGAAACGTATTTAGGTGCTTTTTACCAATCAAAACCCTCTGTAGTCCAAGTATTCATTACTTATTTAGCTATGTATTTAGTAGCAAGTAGTTTTTCAATCTGCTGCGCATGTCAGCGTACCAGTGCCGCATGTAAGGCCGCGCTGTGTGTAGCGCTGGTGTACGCCAGCAGCTGGGCGCAGGCCGTTGTGCCTAGTGCGTCTGCACGCTCAGGCCCACCGCTGTGTGCTGATTTTTTGGCCAAGTTAGGTCAAAAGCCCAAGAACCTTGAATTTATGGGCTGCAAGCCAGTGCGCTTGTATGGCGTGGCCGCGCTGCAAAGCGACTACCGCGTCAAAGGTGCTTTCGCTGGGCCGGTAGAGGCCCATTTGGTCAGAACTGCAGGCATGCCCAGGCTGCGCTTTATTTGCTGCGGCTGGGAGTCAGTGCCACCCGATGTGCGTGCGCAGCGCACCTATGGCACCTACCAAGCAGGTGAACGCAGCTACGCCATCAGTATGACCAGCCAAGAGACAATGATCAACCAGCGCAGCGCGCTGCACAGGGTAGATTATTTTGCGGTCACGGTGCTGCTGTACTTAGACCCGCTGTGACCAGGCCCACATCGCGTTAGTTTGGTTTCTTTAACTGCCCTTTGGCGTTTGCACGGCAAGCATCCGAGCAATATTTGACCTCAGCCCAGTTCTTGGCCCAGCTTTTACGCCACACCATATCGCGCCCGCACACGGTGCAGGGCTTGCTGGGCAGGCTGGCTTTGTTACCTTTGCAACCGGTTTTTTGAATGGGCATGGTGATGACGGGTTATGGGACTGCCAGTATCATACAAAACCTATGAACAGCGCAGACAAATACCCCATCATCATCCCCGAGGTTTTAAGCCCAGAGGATATCTCGCGCATTATTGAAATGGCATGGGAAGACCGCACCACGTTTGATGCCATTGAGAAGCTGTTTGGGCTGAACGAGTCTGCTGTAGTGGCGCTGATGCGCCGCCAGATGAAGGCCAGCTCGTTTCGCATGTGGCGCAAGCGCACGGCGGGCCGGGTGACCAAGCACGCCGCGCTGCGCAGCCCTGATATTGACCGCGCTTACTGCCCCACGCAGTACAAGCGGTTTTAGCAGGCCTAGTTCTTCACGCAATCAGCAAAATAGCGCTTCACGCCATCTGCGCCTATCTGCTCTACCAAGCCGTGTATGTCGGTTTCAAAACCTGGGCACTCTAGGTTAAAGGCACGTGCAAACTTGAGGTAGTCAACAATTTTTCTATTAAACACCTCACCCGGAATCAGCAATGGAATGCCCGGTGGGTAAGGCGTGACCAAGCCCACGGTAATGCGGCCTTCAAGCTTGTCGATCTCTACGCGCTCAGTCTTGCGGTGGGCAATGTAGGCGTAGGCGTCTGACGGGGTCATGGCCGGGTGCAAGTCGCTTTGGTACACGTCGGTGGTCAGGCGTGCAATGTCGTATTTGGCATACAGCTCGTGGATGTGCTGGCACAAGTCTTTCAGGCCCATGCGCTCGTAGCGCGGGTTAGCCTTGCTGAACTCGGGCAATATGCGCCACATGGGCTGGTTGCGGTCGTAGTCGTCTTTAATCTGCTGCAGCGCTGTCAGCAGCGTGTTCCAG
>JANOSN010000804.1:0-1829 GCA_031415895.1 Polaromonas sp.
GACAAAGGCAATAAAGACGTGATCAAGCCGCAGGCCGTGGTGCAAAGCCTGTGGAACATGACCAAAGATACCGATACCTACATCACGTCCGATGTGGGCCAGCACCAAATGTGGGCTGCGCAGTTCTACCGTTTTGACCAGCCACGCCGCTGGATCAACTCGGGTGGCCTGGGCACCATGGGCGTGGGCATTCCATATGCCATGGGCATCAAGTTGGCCAAGCCGCAGGCTGAGGTGTTTTGCGTCACAGGCGAAGGCTCGGTGCAGATGTGCATTCAAGAGCTGTCCACCTGCTTGCAGTACAACACGCCGATCAAAATTGTGTCGCTGAACAACCGCTACCTGGGCATGGTGCGCCAATGGCAAGAGCTGGACTATGAAGGCCGTTACAGCCACAGCTATATGGATGCATTACCCAACTTTGTAAAGCTGGCCGAGGCCTATGGCCACGTCGGCATGCTGATCGAAAAGCCGCAAGACGTAGAGCCTGCTCTGCGCGAAGCCCGCAAGCTAAAAGATCGCACGGTGTTTATGGATTTCCGCACCGACCCTACCGAAAACGTCTACCCGATGGTCAAGGCAGGCAAGGGCATTAACGAAATGCTTTTGAGCAGCGAAGACCTTTAATACCAAAAACCAATACCAAAAACCAATACCGAAAACCGGACGCGAAGAACGCTAAGGTTACGCAAAGGGCGCGAAAGAAGATAAAGAAAACCGAAATGGACTTTAAATTTAAAACTTGATTTGGAATTCAAAATTTTGAATTTATTTTTCCCCTTTTGCGTCCTTCGCGTAACCTTAGCGAACTTAGCGACCTTAGCGACCTTAGCGACCTTAGCGTCCGGAAGTCCGAATTAAAAAACTTAACCCTTAGATAAATCTATTTGCAGCCAAGCCGTTTGTTTACCGACAAGCGGGGAGGGCTCAGAAAAGAGGAATCCCATGAAACACATCATTGCAGTACTTTTAGAAAACGAACCCGGTGCGCTCTCGCGTGTTGTAGGTTTATTCTCCGCCCGTGGTTACAACATCGAGTCGTTGACCGTTGCACCCACCGAAGACAAATCGCTCTCGCGCATGACCATCGTCACGATTGGTTCAGACGACGTGATTGAGCAAATCACTAAGCATTTAAACCGCTTAATCGAAGTAGTCAAAGTGGTTGACCTGACCGAAGGCGCTTACACAGAGCGCGAGTTGATGATGGTGAAAGTGCGTGCGGTGGGCAAAGAGCGCGAAGAAATGAAGCGCTTAGCCGACATCTTCCGTGGCCGCATCATTGACGTGACCGAGAAAAGCTACACCGTAGAATTGACCGGTGACCATAGCAAAAACGACGCATTCTTAGAAGCCATCGACCGCACTGCCATATTGGAGACCGTACGCACGGGCGCCAGCGGCATCGGGCGCGGTGAACGTATTTTGCGAGTGTGACCTTCTGATTTTAAGAGGATGTTTGACAGCCCTTTGTCAGCCGCTATCAACGCCTCATCTTTACAGTGCAAGTGCTGATTTAAATTATTTTTTGGAGCAAATATGAAAGTTTTTTACGATAAAGATTGTGATCTAAGCCTGATCAAAGGCAAAACCGTGTCCATCATTGGCTACGGCAGCCAGGGCCATGCCCATGCGCAAAATTTAAACGACAGCGGCGTCAAAGTGCTGGTCGGTTTGCGCAAAGGTGGCGCCAGCTGGGACAAAGTTGCCAAAGCAGGCCTAAAGGTCGCTGAAGTCAACGAGGCAGTAGCTGCTGCTGACGTAGTGATGATTTTGTTACCTGACGAAAACATCGCTGCCGTGTACAAAGAAATCGAACCGCACCTGAA
>JANOSN010000805.1:0-2462 GCA_031415895.1 Polaromonas sp.
TCACCACCAGCATGATGGCCAGCATCAGCACGCGCGGGTGCTCCAGCAGGGGCTGAAACAGTGTGATTAACTGTGCGGGCAGCTGCGCCACGGTAATCATCCATGCCGACACCATGGCTGCAGCTACCAGCAGCATGATGACGGCAGTGGTTTTGGCTGCGGCTAAAAAAATCTGGTTAAGTTGCTTAAAACTCAACTCGCGGTAGATAACGCAGCTGACAAACATGGCATACACAGCGGCCACTACAGCTGCCTCAGTAGGCGTGAACACCCCCATGCGCAAACCTACCAAAATAATCACAGGCAGCAGCAGTGCCCAGCCTGCATGGCGCATGGCTGTCAGTACCTCGGCCATGCTTTTGCGCGGCGGGCTTTGCACCGTCTCAGTGCGCACCAAATACCACCAGGTCAACCACAGGCCAGCAGCCAACAAGATGCCGGGGAATATGCCAGCTAAAAATAATTTGTTAATCGACACGTTGGCCGCTACGCCAAAAATCACAAACCCAATCGACGGTGGAATGATGGGGCCAATCACCCCGCAAGCCGCTATCAGCCCGCCGCTGCGCGCCTTGTTATGCCCCGCTTTCACCATCATGGGCAGCAGCAAGGCGGTAAGCGCGGCAGCATCTGCCACGGCCGAGCCTGACAGTGCCGACAACAAACAGGCTGCAATGATAGTGACGTAACCCAAGCCACCTTTGATATGCCCCACTAGCGCCATAGCAAAATCCACAATACGGCGCGACAAGCTGCCGGTGTTCATGATCTCGCCTGCCAGCATAAAAAATGGCACCGCCAGCAGCGGGAAGCTGTCTGCCCCGCCGATGACGTTCTGCGCCAAAATTTGCGCGTCAAACATGTTCATGTGCCACATCAGCGCCGCGCCACACAGGAGTAGCGAAAACGCAATCGGTATACCCAGCGCCATAGCACCCAGCAGAGAGGCTAAAAAGATAGCAATCGTCATGGGGTGCGGCCTACAGCTTGGGTGCAGTTAAGGTGGGGGCGGTGGTGATGGCAGATTCTTCAGACTCTTGAATTGCCACCAACTCGCTGTCTTGCATTTGGCCTGAGACTAAACGCCAAAAATCGCGCAATATGATCAAACCGCCCAGCACAGCAAAAACCAACCCCACGCTGTAAAAATAACCCATCGACACTTCCATAGCAGCGCTGGTGCTGCCGATGTTGATTTTGGTTTGCTCCCAAGTGCCTTGGAAGATGAGCCAGCAAATAAACAGCATCATCAAGTGTGCAACACCTAGGCAGATTTTTTTGCCAAAGATAGGCAATTTACCCACCAACATATCGCTGCCTAAGTGCGCATGGTCTTTAAGTGCCACCACGCCACCCATAAAGGTTATCCACACAAATAGCCAACGGGACAATTCTTCAGAGATGGCGATACCCGAGTTAAAGCCGTAGCGCAGTACCACATTGCCAAACACCAGCACCACCATCAGCGCCAATGCCGCAGCCATGCCGTAGTTCAGCACGCGGCAGTAAGCATTGATGAATTTGTTCAACATAGGTTTGGCAATGGTCGAGATGATTTGACTTAAATGTACTAACTGGTTAATTATGTGCTGTAAGTAAAAACCCTAGATTTAGCGGAGTCGGCATATCTACAGGATAGAGCTGTTGGGCATAACCGGGGCGGCATGACCGATGCGGTATGACAGATGCTATTTACGCACAAAACGCACCACCATCTCCACCACGCTGTCGCGCCGGGCGGTGATGACCCGGGGTGACTGGGTATCGCGTTTAAAAATCAGACCGAAGGTGTGCTGGTTTGACACATTAAAAAACGTCAGCGCCGAGATCGATGCGTGGATGTCGATAGGGTCAAGGCCCGAGCGGAAAACGCCTTGGGAAACGCCCCGTTCATAGAGTTTTTGGATGGCAGAAATAGCAGGCACATTGAGCTTTTGGATCTGCTTGCTTTGCGCCAAATACTGGCCTTGGTTCATGTTCTCAGACATGACTAGGCGCACAAAATCGGGGTTGCTGTGATGGTGGTCAAAGGTAAACGCAGCCAGACGGCGCAGGGCGTCTTCGGGCGGTAAGTCTTCTAGATGCAAACCACTTTCAATGCTACGCATGCGGCGGTAAGAGTTTTCAAGCACTTGCAAATACAAACCTTCTTTGCTACCAAAATAGTAGTAAATCATGCGCTTGCTGGTTTGTGTGGCGGCGGCTATCTCGTCGATGCGTGCGCCTGCCAGGCCTTTTTCTGCAAATTCTGCCGTGGCCACCAACAAGATTCCCGCCATCGTACGTTCTGGATCGTTGGTGCGGGCCGGTGTAACAGCAGAGTTGGCCGCAACCTTCGCTTTAGTAGGCGCTTTGCGCGCTGGTTTAGTCGCTGGTGGCGATTTCTTAATGGCTGGTTTAGCGGAATGTACCGTTTGGTTCATTTCGCAAGTATAGACCTAAACCAGCGGCACCGTAATGTG
>JANOSN010000806.1:0-7152 GCA_031415895.1 Polaromonas sp.
ACCATGGTGACCCAAAAGGTTTGCCATGCCGACTTGAGCAAAGCCTCTTTAAACTCCACCAGTTCTTTGGCAATTTGCCATGGGCTGGGGAAGATGTAGTCAGGTATGCTGAACACTGTGACGATCAATTGCCACAGCAGTAGCGCAATGGTCAATACAACCCAGGGTGCAAAACGCTCAATATTTTTGTTCATACATTGCGCCTTTATTGCGGTGTTTGCGCCGCAGCGCTGGGCTTGCTGCCTGGTTTACGGATAGCGCCAATATGCTCGCGCAGCTCCAGCACGATGTCGCTAAATTCTTTGGTGTAGGTAATTTCCAGGTCGCGCGGGCGGGGCAGGTCGATGTGCTTTTCCACCATCAGGCGGCCTGGTGATTTGCTCATGACATACACCTTGTCGGCTAAAAATACCGACTCACGCAAGTCATGGGTGACCAAAATTACGTTGAACTGTTGCACCGCATGCAGGTCGCGCAATATGCACCACAGCTCTTCGCGCGTGAAGGCATCTAACGCGCCAAATGGCTCGTCTAGCAGCAGCATTTGCGGCTCGTGGATGAGTGCGCGGCAAATGCTAGCGCGCTGCTGCATACCTCCCGACAGCTGCCACGGAAACTTATCTTCATAGCCGCCCAAGCCCACGGTTTGCAGCAGCTTAGAGGCGCGCTCTGCATACTCTTTGCGCTTGGCTTTGAAGTTGCTGCGGTACGGCTCAACGATTTCTAGCGGCAGCAGCACGTTGTCTAGCGTGGTGCGCCACGGCAGCAGCGAAGGCGCTTGAAAAGCCATGCCGCTGATCTTGAGTGGGCCAGTCACTGGCTGGCCGTTGATTTTGATACTGCCTTTGCTGGGCATTTTCAGGCCCGTGGTCAGCTTCATAAAGGTAGATTTGCCGCAGCCTGATGGCCCGACAATAGCGATGAATTCGCCTTTACCTACCTTCAGGGTGATGTCTTCGACCGCAAAGTTGCCTTGCGCCAGCAGCTCATCGTTGTAGGCAAGCCAGACATTTTGAAAATCGACAAATGCAGAGCTTGCGGAGGCTTGAGAGATCATAAAATGATTGCTTTAGGTGCCAAATAGGCTTGTAGTCCAAGTATTTATTGCTCGCGCAGCTATCAAAATAATAGTACAAGGTGATGGACGCTCACCTTGTACTTAAAGTGCTAAATTTACTTTTTAGCCACTAATGGCAGTATGTTCAGCTCTGCATCGCTAGGTAAAAAGCTGGCGTTCCACACGGCCTCGGGCATCACGCGGGTTTTGGTGTTGAACGCGTCAGACACTTGGCTGGCCATCAGGCTTAAGCGGCCAGGTACCACTTTGCCAAAGCCTTCGCTACGTGCGTCCGGGCTGTTAATGGAGGTGTCAATCGCCAGTTGAAAGCGGCGGGTTTCTAGTTCGGTGTTAATGATGCCATCACGTTGTTTGACAAATTCAATCGCGGCTTTAGGGTTGGCCATCGCTTCTTTCGCACCCTTGGCAAAGGCGCTTAAAAAGGCTTTGACTGCGGCTGGGTTTTCTTTCATCAACTTGGGGCTGACGATAATGGCGTTGCCATACAACTTCACGCCGTTGGTGGCGTAGGGGATGACTGTTACTTCGTCAGCTTTTACGCCACGGGCTTCTAGGTTGAGCAAGCTGGTGAAGGTAAAGCCAGTGATGGCATCCACATCGCCGCGTGCTAGCATCGTCTCGCGCAGTGGTGGGTCCATGCTGGTCCACTGTACGTTGGCTACGTTGTTGGCCTTGGCAAAAATCGGAAAACTGCGGCGGCCTGCGTCAAACACTGGGGCACCTAATTTTTTACCATTCAAATCGGCGGTCGTTTTGATGCCTGATTTTTTCAGCGCCATCACCGATGCGGGTGTGTTGTTGTACACCATCATCACGGCCACTGGCTTGTTGGGTGCATCGGGGTTGTTGGCATGAAACTCCATGAGCGCAGCAATATCTGCAAAGCCCATGTCATAGGTGCCCGAGGCTACGCGGGTGACTGCACCGCCTGAGCCGTTACCTGCGTCGACAGTAACGTCTAGCTTGGCATCTTTAAAGTAGCCTTTAGCCGCAGGTGTGAGAAACAGCGCGGCTGGGCCTTCAAAGCGCCAGTCCAGCTGAAATTTAATAGGTGTGCTGGCCTGCGCCAAGGCAGTGCCAGTAACGCACAATGAGGCTGCTGCAGCCAAGGCCAACGTGATAAAACTGCGGGTTTTCATAGGAGCTCCGTCGAAAAAAATGATAAGACTTCAAAGTTAGCAATTGCAATGCCAATACTTGAATGACTTGTGTTGTCTGCCAGGTGTCTGTGTCTACCCCTTAGCGCGGTCTCCCTGAGCTGATCGCATGCACCAAAACTGTACAAATTGATACATAGTACGCAATTATGCCAGTCCAGCTCGGGCCAAACCCCACAATAAGGCTAAGCTAAACCCTAGTTTTTGTAACTGCTCCATAGGTGAAATAGCACTCACCAGTGTGCACCTTGGCTGTGCGCAGGAGGCTGCAAAAGGCCTATGTCACGTCAAAGTCAAAAATATATTGCAAAATGGTGTGGGTTAGCCAGCTATCACCTAAAAAGCCCCACTTATATGAAAAATCGCCGTAAAGTCCTTGTAAATATTGCTCAAGCAGCTACGTTATTTGTAGCGCCTACCTCTGCTGTGTGGGCGCAATCAGGCAGTGACAAACCCATCAAAATCATCGTACCGTTTGCACCAGGTGCGGGCACTGACGCAGTGGGGCGATTGGTGGCGCAAAAATTATCTGAAATTTTGGCCGTACCCGTAGTGGTAGAAAACCGCACCGGCGCCAGTGGGGCCATTGGCGCTAAATATGTGGCCGATGCAGCCCCCGATGGCAACACCTTGCTGCTGGCCGCTGCGCCGTTTACCACCGTGCCTGCAGCCTTACCTAATGCGGGCTACGACCCCGTGCGCCAGTTTGCCCCTGTGGGCATGATTGCCAGTGGCCCGTTGGTGTGGGCAGTTAGCAAAGACCTGCCCGTGAAAACACTGGCCGACTTGGTAGCCATGGCCAAGGCCAAGCCCGGCGCACTCAACTACGGCTCTGCAGGCGCTGGCGGCATAAACCACTTGGTGCTAGAAATGCTCAAAAGCCGCAGCGGCACATTTATCACCCACATTCCGTACCGCGGCATTGCACCTGCCACGATGGACATGATTGGTGGCCAGATCCAAATGGTGACTGGCACGGTGCCTGCCCTGAACCCGTTTATCAAAGACGGCCGCGTAAAAGCTTTAGCCGTCACCAGCGCTAAGCGCAGCCCCGCGCTGCCTGATGTGCCCAGCATGGCTGAGGCAGGTTTTGCAGGATTTGATGTGCTCAATTATTTTGGCCTGATGGCGCCTAAAGCGACACCTGCTGCTGTGATTGAGCGCCTGAATACAGCGCTGGCCAAAGTAGTGGCCTTGCCCGATGTGCGCGCCCGCTTTGCGGCTGACGCGCTAGAGCCAGCCACTGGCGCGCCTGCGCAATTGGCTGCATTTATTGAAAAAGACTACGGCGGCTGGCAGCGCGTGGTGGCCGCGCAAAACTTAAAAATTGACGCGGCTTAAGGGCATTTAGCTGATGGTTAGCTTAAGAGTTAGCCAGTTATGTACGGTTCTTAGAGAGTTGTCACTGTTTTAGGTGCTTACAGGCCTTGAATACTTAGTGCATAGTGTCATATGCTGCGGTATTGATTAAAAATCACCACCCAAGGCCGCAATGACTCCCATAACACCTACTCCCCCGCATTGGCGCTTGGCGCGTTCAGGCCGCTTGCTAGCGGGGGCAATACTGGCCGGTGTGGTTGGCGTGGCCACTTTGGGCTGCGCAAATAACCAACAGCAAGCATGGGAGAGCCGTGGCACATCGCGCACCCAAGCCTTGGCCGATGCAGTAGGCATGCCTAGCGCTGATACACATCAAATCAACGATCTGATGTGGACCGACGCATCGCGCAAGCGTGATGTGCTGGCCAAGTTGTATTTACCAGCCCAGCCAGCGGGCCAAGCCAGTGGTCAGCCTGCACCATTGGTGGTGTTTTCGCACGGTATTGGTGGCTCGCGTGATGGCTACACCTATATCGGCAAATACTTGGCCGCTAACGGCATTGCCGCGCTGCACCTGCAGCATGCGGGCAGCGATCGCAACATTTGGTTTGGCAACCCGCTGGCCATGGTCAGTCGGCTGCAAACCGCTGCCAAAGAATCTGAGGCGATTGACCGCGCCAAAGACGTATCTTTTGCTCTAGACCAAGTGTTGGCTGATGCCGCACTTAGCCTGCGCATTGACGCATCGCGCATTGCCGCTGCAGGCCATTCGTATGGTGCCAACACCACACTGCTGGTGGCAGGGGCCCGCGTGCAGCGCGAGGGCCGCACGCTAGACTACACCGACGCGCGCATCAAAGCGGCTGTCATCATCAGCGCGCCACCGTTTTATGGCGAAGGCAACCCGCAATCGATTTTGGGCGGCGTGGCTATCCCTACTTTGCACATCACCGCCACGGGTGACGAGATCAAAATTCCGGGCTACTACTCGGGCGCGCAAGACCGCGTCACGGTGTATGAGGCCATTGGGTCAGCTACGGCCAATGCTGCCAAAGCCTTGGCGGTGTTCAAAGAAGGCTCCCACAGCATGTTTACCGACCGTTTGGGCACTGGCGGGGCCGAGCTGAACCCCAAGATCAAGATTGCTACCCGTGAGCTGACCTTGGCCTTTTTGAAGGCGCGTTTTGGCGGGCAGGGCGCAGACCTGGGCGACTGGCCCGAGCGGCACAAGGCGCTGCTGGCACGGTTTGAGCGCAAGGGCTTGAGCTAGAGCTGAGCCTAGGCCTTAGGGCTAAAAATGCGTGAAAGACGGGTTGTTTAAATACCTGGCTTGAAAAAGCAGTTATTCAGTTACAAGTAACAGCGCCGCCCCAATTGCCCAATAAAATGGAAGGTCAATTACTTAAATGACCTCCCATGAGCGAAGCTACTAACACTGTCCGTTTTGTCCTTGACGGCACCATCGTTGAAGCCCAAGGCAAACGCCGTACCACCACCGTGCTGGACTACTTGCGCGAAGAACTGCACCGCACGGGCACCAAAGAGGGCTGTGCTGAGGGCGACTGCGGCGCGTGCGTGGTGCTGGTGGGCGAGCTGAACGCCGCTGGTACAGCTATCAACTATGTGCCCAGCAACTCTTGCATGCAACTACTGCCATCGCTGGACGGTAAATCGATTAAAACCGTCGAAAGCTTGAAGGCCAAAGACGGCACGCTGCACCCTATCCAGCAAGGCATGGTCGACTGCTTTGGCTCGCAATGCGGTTTTTGTACGCCAGGTATTGTGATGAGCTTGACCGGCCTGGTGCAAACCAACGCGTGCCCCAACCGCGCGCAGATCAACGATGCCTTAAGCGGTAACCTGTGCCGCTGCACCGGCTACAAGCCCATCATTGACGCAACACTCAAAGCCTGCCAGCGCCCCGCTGCAGAGCTCAAAATTAACGACGCCGCAGACGTAGCCTTGCTGAAGCAAATTGCCCGCGAAAACGAGCCTACGGTGGGCTTAGACGGCCAGATCATTACCCAGCCCGTGGTGCGCACTAAAAAGGGTAGCGAGTTTGTGTCCCCGTCTACTGTGGATGAAGTGGCCACCTATTTAACCAAGCACCCCACGGCCACTTTGCTGGCAGGCAGCACCGAAATTGGCCTGCAGGTGAACAAAGAATTTGCGCGGCCTGAGCACATTGTTTACCTGGGTAATGTGGCCGAGCTTAAAGCTGTGAAAGACGGCAAACTCTCTGGCCAAGATACGTGGAGCATCGGAGCTGCCACGTCACTGACTGTGGTCGAATCTTTGGTGACCAAGGCCTACCCCGACTTTGCAGAAGTTATTCGCCGGTTTGGATCACCACCCATTCGCTCTACCGCCACGCTGGCAGGCAACATTGCCAACGGTTCACCCATAGGGGATACCATGCCTTGCCTGATGGCGCTGGGCGCGGTGCTGGTGCTGCGCGCAGGTGAGAAAACACGCAAGGTAGCGCTCGACGCTTTCTACACCGGCATGAAAACCAATGTGTTGCAAGCCAGTGAATTCATCGTGTCGATTGAGCTGCCTAAGCCCAAAGTAGGTCAGGTGTTTCGCGCTCACAAAATCAGCAAACGCTTTGACCAAGACATCTCGGCCACTGTAGCCGCCATGCGCTACGAGCTGGTAGACGGCAAATTAAAGAACGTGCAAATTGCCTACAACGGCATGGCCGTGTCGCCCTGCCGTGCGCCCAAGATAGAGGCGGTTATCGAAGGTAAATCGCCTGCTGACGTGCGCGCTGCCGACATTGACGCGGCCATCACTGCCAGCTTCCCGGCACGCGACGGCCTGCGCGCTACTTGGGCCTACCGTTCGCTGGTAGCACGCAACTTGATTGTGCAATTTGTCGAAGAATCGCAAGAGAAAGAGGTAGCTTGATATGAACGCACCCACCACCCTCAAAGAGCTGATGCCAGCATCGCCTGATACAGATAACAAGGGCCAGCAAGGCCAAGACATCATCCACGAAAGCGCCCACCTGCATGTGACAGGGGAGGCGGTGTACACCGACGACATTCCTGAGCTGCGGGGCACGCTGTACGCAGCCCTCATCTTGTCGCCCGTAGCCCACGGCACATTGATTGGCGACGGTATTGATTACGCCGCCATCATGAAAGAACACGGCGTAGTAGCCGTCTACACCGCCAAAGACATTCCCGGTGAAAACAACTGCGGCCCCATCATCCATGACGACCCGTTTTTAGCGGACGGCAAAGTAGAGTTTTTAGGCCAAGCTGTGGCCGTGGTGGTAGCCACCGACATGCTGTACGCCCGCGAGGTAGCCAAGCGCGCCAAGGTGTTGGTCAAAGAACTGCCCGCGCTGTTGACCATTGAAGAAGCGCTAGAAGCCAAGAGCTTCATCATGCCCGCCAAAGGCATCACACGCGGCAAGCCTGCCGAGGCCATTGCCAACGCTCCGCATCAAATTACCGGCAGCACCTACTGTGGCCAGCAAGAGCAGTTTTACCTGGAAGGCCAAATTACGTATGCCGTGCCGCGCGAGGACGATCAGCTGACCCTGTACGTGTCCACCCAGCACCCCGACGGTAATCAACGCGAAGCCGC